>NZ_LWEZ01000071.1:0-639 GCF_001634945.1 Alcanivorax sp. HI0044 | reverse complement strand
GCGTACAAATAATTCCCGCGTTCTCCATCACCTGTATTACATTAGGGATTGGAGCTGTGCCCAGCTTCCACCGTAAACGGCACTCCCGCGCAACTTCCTCTATCTCTTCATCACTGATCAAACGGCAGTCAGTCGCATCAAGCATTGGAATATTGACCGGAGGCCAGTCCATCGCACCCTGGAAAAAGTCAGATACTTCCTGAAGCCAGGAAAGATAAAGCTTCGACCTTTCACGTGCCTGCTTGTGGGCAGAAGCTTGGGAGCGAAAAAAATAGGGGCGTATATCCTTTTCACTCACCTGAGGCAGCGGTTTAAGAAACCATTGTCGAGAGACACCAAACACCTGACACAAACGGCCAAAGGATTCAGCTTCTGGAAGCTGCGAGCCTTTTTCCCAAGCAGACAACGTACTGGAAGAGCGGCCAATCTGCTCTCCCAGTTCAGCAAGAGTCAAGCTATGAGCTGAACGCAACTGCTTTAACCGCAGCCCCTGAAAGCCCTCAACGCCTGTTCTCATATCAGCCCTTGTCACCTTCGTTCATGTCTTGATTTTCTGCGTCGCGCATCCTATCACGCAGTTTCGGATAAGCGATATCGGGAAGAGCCTCCTCCTCACCATAGTACTGCCAGAGCTGGCTG
>NZ_LWEZ01000070.1:0-570 GCF_001634945.1 Alcanivorax sp. HI0044 | reverse complement strand
GCCAGCAGTGCCATCAACAAAAAGGACGGCAAGGTAAAACCAATAAAGGCCACAAACGCCCCCGCCACCCCGCCGCGCACCCGGCCTATGGCGAAGCCCAACTGGCTGGACGCCGGCCCCGGCAGAAACTGGGTGAGTGCCAGCAAGCGGGCAAAGTCCGCCTCGCTCAACCATTGCAGTTGCACCACAAATCGCTGGTGAAAATACCCCACATGGGCCGCCGGCCCGCCAAAGCTGATCAGCCCCAGCAGCAAAAACTGACGAAATATTTCTGTCATTACCTACACACTTAACCGTCCACAGTGCCCAAAACGCTACCACACCGTCATGACACTCGAATGCATGTCGTCCGGATGTCATCGCTCCGGTCCCACGGGTATACTCCCGGCCATGCAATCCAATGCCCACTCCGTTCTTGAACATGTCTTCGGCTACCACCAGTTTCGCGGTGAACAGCAGACCATTATCAATACCCTGATCCAGGGCGACGACGCCCTGGTGCTGATGCCCACCGGCGGCGGTAAATCCCTGTGCTATCAGATCCCCGCCCTGGTCCGGCCAGGCACCGGT
>NZ_LWEZ01000069.1:0-4674 GCF_001634945.1 Alcanivorax sp. HI0044 | reverse complement strand
CGTCCTTGTTATCGCTACGGTTATCGTTGCGATTGTCGGAAGCGCGATTGTCTGCCTGGCGGTTGTCGTTCTTGCGGCCGCCATCCTTGTCGTTCTGGCGTTTGTTGCGGTTATTGCGATTGTCGTTATCGCCTGCTTTGCCGCCATCGCGCTTGTTGCGGTTGTCGTTCTTGCCGCGGTTATCGTTGTTGCGGCCGTCATTACGATTGTCGTTGCGGTTGCGGTTGTTGCCACCACGGCCACGGGCGTTCTGCTGCTGGCGCTGCTTGTTATCGCCTTTGCGCTGGGGCTGTTCTTTCTTCACCTTGGCGGGCTTGGGCTCAGCGGTAAAGACCTGGGCAAGCCAGGTGAACAGACGCGCCAGCAGACCCAGGTTCTGGGCCTGCGCTGTCGGTGCGGCAGCTGCCGGTTTGGGCGGCGGTGGGGCGGTGTCCGGAGCCATCAGTTTGACGGCGGGCTCCTGGGTCTTGATTTCCGTGTCCTGGGCGGAGGCGATATCGGCATCCTTGTTGCCCTCCAGCAGGTCCATCTCGTGGCTCAGCTGAGCGGACGTCTGGTCATCACGGATGCGCTCAACTTCGAAGTGGGGCGTGTCCAGGTTCTGGTTGGGAATGATGACCACGCGAACATTGTGGTTCTTCTCAATGGCGCGCAGGGGATCACGCTTTTCATTGAGCAGGTAGGTGGCCACGGCCACCGGCACCTGGGCCTGAATCTCGCCGGTGCGCTCTTTCATCACTTCTTCTTCGATAAGACGAAGAATGCTCAGCGCCAGTGATTTCACATCACGGATATGGCCCTGGCCGTCGCAACGCGGGCAGACGATGCTGGATGTCTCGCCGAGGCTGGGGCGAAGCCGTTGACGGGACAGTTCCAGCAGGCCGAAGCGGGAGATACGGCCCAGCTGGATGCGGGCCCGGTCTTGCTCCAGCGCATCGCGCATGCGGTTTTCCACGTCACGCTGGTTGCGTGCGGGGCCCATGTCGATGAAATCCACCACGATCAGGCCGCCGATATCACGCAGGCGCAGCTGCCGGGCGATTTCTTCGGCGGCTTCCAGGTTGGTGTTCAGGGCGGTTTCTTCGATATCCGCGCCCTTGGTGGCACGGGAGGAGTTGATGTCGATGGACACCAGTGCTTCTGTCGGGTCGATGACAATGGAGCCACCGGAGGGCAGCTTCACTTCCCGCTCGAAGGCGGTTTCGATTTGCGATTCAATCTGGAAACGGGAGAACAGCGGGGTCTCGTCGTCGTACAGTTTGATCTTGTGCTGGAAGTCCTGCATCACCTGCTGAACAAAGCCCTGGGCTTCGTCGTAGACTTTTTTGGAGTCGATCAGCACTTCGCCGATGTCTTTGCGCAGGTAGTCGCGGATGGCGCGAATGATGACGTTGGATTCCTGATAGATCAGGAAGGGCGCCTTGCGATCCTGGGAGGCATCGTCAATGGAGGTCCATAGCTTCAGCAGGTAGTTCAGGTCCCACTGCAGCTCTTCAGCACTGCGGCCCAGCCCGGCGGTGCGCACGATCACGCCCATTTCGTCGGGAATGGTCAGTGCACCCAGCGCTTCTTTCAGTTGCGCGCGCTCTTCCCCTTCGATGCGACGGGAGATGCCGCCGGCACGGGGGTTGTTGGGCATCAGTACCAGGTAGCGGCCAGCCAGGCTGATGAAGGTGGTGAGGGCGGCGCCTTTATTGCCGCGCTCCTCCTTGGCCACCTGAACGATGACTTCCTGGCCTTCCTTGATGACTTCCTTGATGTTAACGCGACCCTGAATGTCTTTGGGGTCTTTCTGGAAGTACTGGCGGGAAATTTCCTTGAGGGGAAGGAAGCCGTGGCGCTCGGCGCCGAAGTCTACAAAAGCCGCTTCCAGGGACGGTTCTACCCGGGTGATCTTGCCTTTGTAAATGTTGGCTTTTTTCTGTT
Organism: Alcanivorax sp. HI0044; assembly: GCF_001634945.1. Lineage (NCBI taxonomy): Bacteria > Pseudomonadati > Pseudomonadota > Gammaproteobacteria > Oceanospirillales > Alcanivoracaceae > Alcanivorax > Alcanivorax sp. HI0044. The sequence continues at coordinate 2,748 of NZ_LWEZ01000069.1, read as the reverse complement.
CTCGTGTGCGGTGTTCAATATCTAGGTCATACAGACGTTGTCCGTCGACCAGAGCCACTCGTACCTCTTCAGGGTGAGTGGCATTAATAAGCATACGTTTCATGGTGCTACCACAAGTTTGTGGTGGCATGGGGCAGGGCCGGGTGCAACCGGTAGCAGACCAGGGGGAGTGCTGTGGCAGGCATGTCACGGATTGGGCGCACGCTGGGCGTGTGGTTCGCTTTCCTTGGTGATCGTGTTGCCTGAGTCAGCGGCTCTCCGAGTTGTGTGCAATGTTTAGTGCGTAATCATGCTGGCAGCTGGCCAGTCTGTAATGCTTCACGCGATTGCCGTGGTTGTGGAGTATGAATGTCTCCTTGCGTCACACAGCAATGTGTAAACTCTTGTCTGTCTGTTTTCCAGGTCGTTTGACCGGCGCTGCAGGCCACCATCGTTAATGTTCAGGGCCCGTTTTCGGGCGCTGTAAATGGGTCTTCTGCAGCGTGTGCCCAGTTCCGTGAGGGTATTTCCCTTCTGGAAGGTGGGCTTAACGCTTTTTCTGTGACCTGGGGGCGGGCTCTGTCTTCATCGGCTGTAGCCGGAGAGGGCCAAACGGCGAATGTTCGCTGCGCGTCGCCGTTGCCTATTTCAGGTCGACGCTTGACTATAGCAATAAAAGGCCAGCGGGATCAATCAGATAGATTGCTGACATGCTTGCGCCAGATGCAGACATTTCCGCCGATCACGCTTAGAATCGCGCCATGTCAGAAGATACCCCCGCAGCGAACCGGGTGACGTTTGTCACCATAGATGAAGGCCGGCATGGTCAGCGCCTGGATAATTTCCTGTTTACCCACCTTAAAGGGGTGCCTAAATCCCGTGTTTATCGGATTATTCGCTCCGGTGAGGTGCGCGTTAACAAGGGGCGCGCCAAGCAGACCACCCGACTGGCCAGCGGTGATGTGGTGCGTATTCCGCCCATTCGCACCAGTGAATCCGCCGCACCGCCGGCGGTGAGTGAGGGGTTGGCCGAGCGCTTGCGCCGGGCCTGTGTCTATGAAGATGACCAGCTATTCATTTTCAACAAGCCGGCAGGCCTGGCGGTGCATGGTGGCAGTGGTGTCAGCCTGGGGCTGATCGAAGCCTTGCGGGTGATGTATCCCGATGAAAAGGAAATGGAGCTGGTGCACCGGTTGGACCGCGACACCAGTGGCCTGATCATGGTGGCGCGGCGGCGTTCGTTTCTGCGCAAGCTGCAGCGCCTGATGCAGGGCGGCCAGGTGGAGAAGCGTTACTGGTTGCTGTGTCAGAGCTTCAAGGGCAAGGAGCGCACGCTGGATGCGCCCTTGCTGAAAATGATGAATGGCAACGAGCGCATCGTGCGGGTCTCCCGCGAGGGTAAGCCCTCGGTGACCCATTATCGCCTGCTCGAGCGGTTTGCTCAGGCGCAATTGGTGGAGGCCACTCTGGAAACCGGCCGCACCCATCAGATTCGGGTGCATAGCCAGTTTGGCGGCTTTCCCTTGTTGGGGGATGACAAATACGGAATTGCGAAAGGGGAGGCCCTGCTGACTGAGATCGGCCGCCGTCGCCTTTGTCTCCATGCCCGCACCCTGGTGTTTGTGCACCCGAACACGGGCAAGCGGCTGACGGTTACCGCGCCGCTGGATGACGATTACGAGGCGATTCTGACGGCCCTCAGGAGTCAGCGATGAATAATGCGCGTCCTTATGACCTGGTGATTTTCGACTGGGATGGCACGGTCATGGATTCCACCGGTCGTATTGTCAGCTGCATGCAGCTGGCGGCGCTGGATCTTGGGCTGCCTTCGCTGGCAGATCCGGTGGTATGCAGCATTATCGGGCTGGGATTGCCGGAAGCCATCGCCACGCTCTACCCGCAACTGGACGATGCGGGAATCGTCGCCATGCGCGATCGCTACGCTTTCCACTTTATCGCCGCCGAGCAGACCCCAAGCGCCCTTTATCCGGCGGCGGAACAGGTACTGACTCACTTGCGCGAAAGTGGCTTTAAGCTGGCGGTGGCCACCGGCAAGAGCCGAAAGGGGCTGCAGCGGGTGTGGGGAAATACCGGCCTGGATCGCTATTTTCATGCGTCACGCTGTGCCGATGAAAGCCAGTCCAAACCGCACCCGGCCATGGTGTTGGAGTTGCTGGAAACCATGGCGGTGGCGCCAGAGCGGGCGGTGGTGGTGGGTGACACCACGTTCGATCTGGAAATGGCCCGTGCTGCCGGGGTGGACCGCATTGGCGTGAGCTATGGTGCTCACCCGGTTGAACAATTGTTGCCGTGCGAGCCCTTGGCGGTGATCGACCGATTGGATCATTTGCTGCCGCTGGTGGGTTTGGCGGCGTCTGAATTTGTAATGGAGAGTGTGTGACTATGGAAAATCAGCCATCTTCCCGGCCCCCGCAGAATGAGCGGGAATGGAAGCTGATCGAAAAATTGCTGGGCCAGGCCCAGGATGAACAGCGCAAGTCCCGTCGCTGGGGCATCTTTTTCAAGGCGCTGACTTTTATATACCTGTTTACGCTGTTGGTGATGGTGATTCCGGGAAAAACCGGTTCAGCGGTGACCATGGCGGAAAAGCATGTGGGGATTGTTGACGTAAACGGTGTGATCGCGCCGGATCAGGATGCCAGTGCGGATTTGATCGTCACCGGCCTGACGCGGGCGTTTGAAGCGGAAAACACCACTGCCGTACTGTTGAAGATCAACAGCCCGGGTGGCTCGCCGGTGCAGTCAAAT
>NZ_LWEZ01000068.1:0-1129 GCF_001634945.1 Alcanivorax sp. HI0044 | reverse complement strand
CTCGATGCCATTCCAGGCGCCTGTTGGCATGCTGGGTACCGAGGCTTATGTCGACAGGTGGCGGCGTGGTTAAGAACTATAAAATCGACACTTTGATCTATTGCGGTTGTAAGATGCCCTCGCTGATGCCAGCAAGAACCCCGCAAGCATCAACTTCACGGCCATCGTTGCACCTCGCTCTCAGGGAAACGAGTTGCTTCTCAAGCGATTGCAAAGCCGTTATCTGCGACCGCGCATCAGCAGACTTCCTGTTATAAGCAACCTGTTGGCTTTACACACCTAGAGAGTTAATCACAATGAGTTGGATTAAAGGGGTATCCGGATTAAGTGGTAGATGGAGCCCCCTTGCTCCTTCGAACCCTTAACTCTCCCAGAAGGTTGATAGATCGACGCCGTAGTTTTTCTCAGGCTCGGGAAGACCCATGCTGTAGGTCATGGTGGCCTTGCCCAGGAAGGGGGATTCCTTGATCTGCGGCACCTTCTTCTTGTGCTTGGTGGTGTAGAGCATCCGGGCCCGCATCACCTCGAATGAGTAGCCCCGGCCATCGCGGTTCTTGTCCTTGGCCAGCCGATTGATCGACTCCGTGAAGGCGTTGGTGATTGGGGTGTCGGTTTCGAAGTAGGCCAGCACCTCCTCGCGCCATCCGCTGACGGCGCTGACGAGATCCTTCCACACCTCTTTCTGCCCCTGTGGAATGTCGTCAATCCAGCGGGCCAGCGCCTTTTCGGCATCACGCCGGGTGGTGCTGTCCCAGATGTGGTAGAACCGCTCCTTGTGCTCGTAGGCCGCCAGGAGCTGAGGGAAGGCCCCTGTCCATGTCTCCATGATAAGCCGCTCGCGATCTGAAACGTCGTGGGCACGCTTCAGCAGGATCTTCCTATCGCCCTTGAGGGTCCGCCGCTGGTTTGGCTTCAGATCCTTCCTGAGTCCCTTACGCACCTTCTCCAGGGCTTCGTTGGCCATCCGCACCACATGGAACTTATCGACCACAATGCGAGCCTGCGGCAGTACCGCCTGGACAGCACGGCGGTAGGGTTTCCACATATCCATGCTGACGATCTCGACCTGGTGGCGCTCGGTCATGCTCATGAGGCGCCTCGTCACCGCGTCCTGCTGGCGACCGGGCAG
>NZ_LWEZ01000067.1:0-1072 GCF_001634945.1 Alcanivorax sp. HI0044 | reverse complement strand
CAGATGGCCGCGGGGTTCACCGTCAACGGCCAGGCCGACCCGGCACAGCTCTGGCATAAACATGGCGCCCGTGACGGCGACCGACTGATCCTCACCAAACCATTGGGAACCGGCGTGCAATTGGCGGCCTTGATGCAGGCGAACAACAGCAATGCTGCCGCATTCCACGGCCCCTGGCTGGACACAACACTGCGCCACCTGCTGACCAGCAACCATATTGCGCAACGGGCCCTGCAGGATGTACCCGTGAATGCTTGCACCGATATCACCGGCTTCGGGCTGCTCGGCCATCTCTACGAAATCAGCCAGCAAAGCGACGTTACCCTGTCGGTGGATTGCCACAAGGTACCGCTGCTGCCCGGCACGCTTGCACTGATTTGCCGAGGCGTGGCCAGCACCCTCAGCGACGCCAACCGGCAGATACTGGTGCATTGCCAACAACCGCAGCCCGTGGACGACGCCCTGCTTACCGCCCTGTGCGACCCACAAACTGCCGGGGGGCTATTGTTCTGTCTGCCTGCCAGCTATGCACAACAGGCACTGCAACATCTTGATAGTGAAGGGGTTAACGCGGTCGATATCGGTAAAGTCCTTGTAAAAGATCGCCCGGATCACGCAGAGATCCTGTTGAATAGCGGTCACACTGGTAGCGTATAACCTTTCAAGAACACAGGAGAATGCTTCATGACCACGTCAAAACGCGTTACCGGTATTTTCAGTGCCTTTGTATTGTTGTTCATGCAAGTGCTCATGGTCCCCGCCGCACAAGCCGCCATGATTGGTAATGACACCGTGATTCAGCAACAGGATCGCGCGGCCATGAAACAACAAGTCATGCAACTGATGGATCATAAAGTGGCCGCTCAGGCGCTGAGCGAATACGGCGTTAACCAGGAGCAAGTCAGCCAGCGACTGGACCGCCTCACCGATGCCGAGCTGCAGCAGCTGGCTCAGAAATCCGAAGAGCTGCCCGCCGGTCAGGGTGTACTGGGCGTGATACTCGCTATCATCCTGGTGCTGGTGATTCTGGATCTGCTCGGCGCTACCGACGTCTTCCCGGTGATTGACCCGG
>NZ_LWEZ01000066.1:0-782 GCF_001634945.1 Alcanivorax sp. HI0044 | reverse complement strand
GCGTTTGAAACCCTGGACGAAGCCCAGATCATTCGTCAGTTCGATACCAATGTGTTCGGCCTGATGGAAACGTGCCGGGCCGTGTTGCCGCATTTTCGCGAACGAAAAAGCGGCGCGCTGGTGAATGTGGCCAGCATGGTTGGGCGCGTACCGTTGCCGCTTTACAGTGTTTACAACGCCAGTAAATGGGCGGTGGAAGGGTTCACCGAGGGGCTGGTGTATGAGCTGTGTCCGTTGGGTATCGGGGTGAAAATCATTGAGCCGGGGGCGGTGAATACGGCGTTCTTCGGTCGCTCGGCGGACCGGGATAACCGCACGGGCGTAAAGACCTACGATGAGTATTCCAAGGCTCAGTTCGGGGTTATGGACAAGACCGGGCCGGGTGGCTCTACCCCGGAAGATGCCGCGAAGGTGATCTACAAGGCGGCTAACGATCCCGGTAAACGTCTGCGTTATAGCGTGGGCGCGGATGCACGCATGTTGTTGCTGGCACGTTGGCTGCTGCCCGAAACATGGTTCCGCACCATGATTCGCATGAGCCTGTCGGAAAAGGCGTTCAACAGTGTCGGGAAATTGCTGTACAAGTCCTGAATCGCATATACGCTCTGGTGGCGTGTCGTGTTGCATGCAGCGTGAAGCGTGTGGCGGCCGCAGAGCGGCAAAAAAAAATGGCCGTCGGGGGGACGGCCTTAAGGGGGGAATCAACGGGCTTTTTGAGCCCGGGGGTATAACCACAGAGTGAGCGCAATGTGATTGGGTGGCTGAAGCGATTTTCTCTTCAG
>NZ_LWEZ01000065.1:0-459 GCF_001634945.1 Alcanivorax sp. HI0044 | reverse complement strand
TGGAAAAAGTCGACCTCACCACCCTGAATAACGAACAGGAGCACCAGCACGTGGATCGCGATGGCCTGCGCGCCTGGCTAGCAGAGCAGCCCTGCTGCACCCACAACGACGACAGCAGTGCCAGCGGCGACCCGATCAATTTTGTCCTGGTCGGCGACAGCCAGTTGCTGCTCAGCGCCATGGTGCAACGGGGCTGGGACCTGACCGAGCGCATCCATGGTGGCTCGATCTGGAAAACCACCAAATCCTTCCTGATGGGTTCCAGCTACCGTTACTCCCCGGTGAGCTCCCTCTATGCCCTGGATCGCCCCCAGGATATGGCGCTGCAAAAAGCCCGTGGCAACATTCACCAACGCAATCACCTGCGCCTCTGGCGGGCGCCACTATTGTGCGACGGCGAACCGGTCTGGCTGGGACAGATCAGTCGGGATATCGGCGTACGCTTTACCTTCAAGTCCC
>NZ_LWEZ01000064.1:0-1047 GCF_001634945.1 Alcanivorax sp. HI0044 | reverse complement strand
GCCCCCTGGGGTCTTGCGTCGTGAATTTGGGAACCACTAAGGGGAAGGGTAAGAGGTTCCTCAGAAGAAAATGGCTGGGGTACCAGGACTCGAACCTGGGAATAACGGGATCAAAACCCGCTGCCTTACCAACTTGGCTATACCCCAACACTCGGTCTCAGGCCCGCTTAGGCGGGTTTGCCTGAATTCTTTGTCTCTCGAAACTTCGCCAGTGTCTCTCCCAGAATCTGGTGGAGAGGAGAAGTATTACAGCTTCGAGCGACGAAACCTGTCCAGTGTTGTGGCAACTGTTGCAGCAATTGCTGCCCCTGTTGCAGTCCGGTCAGGCGGGAAAAACAGCAAGCGCCTGTGCCGGTNATACGGGCGTTACCCGTATGTTGCTTGAGCCAGTCCAGCGTTTTTCCGATTTCCGGAAAATGCCGGGTTGCCACCGCTTCACAGTCGTTGTGAAAGTCGCGGGTCAGCACCGCCTCAAGCGAGGCCGGTAATTTACTGATGGGTGTATCCCTTGTCAATTGCCGGTCGCCGAAAATTCGAGCAGTTGATACATGAATTCCGGGGTGAACGACCAAAAAAGCGTCATTTGGTAGTGTGACGGGGGAAATTTGTTCGCCGACGCCTTCTGCCCAGGCATTGTGCCCCAGCACAAAGACGGGCACATCGGCGCCCAGCGCCAGGCCGATATCGGCCAGCTCCGGCAGTGTCAGGCCCAGCTCCCAGAGTTTGTTCAGACCCAGCAGGGCGGTGGCGGCGTCGGAGGAGCCGCCACCCACGCCGCCGCCCAGTGGCAGGCGTTTGGTCAGGGTGATCGCCGCCCCCTTGTTGCTGCCGGTGTGCGCCTGCAGTGCTCTGGCGGCCTGCAGAATCAGGTTGCTGTCATCCGTGGGGAGGGTGTCCTGGTTGTTTTCCGTGTGGCATTGCAGTGACAGGGCGTCTGCCGGGGAGAATGCCAGGGTGTCGCCATGGTCGAGCAGTGCGAACACGGTCTGCAGTTGATGGTAGCCATCATCGCGGCGGCCAGTGATGTGCAGGAACAGGTTGAGCTTG
>NZ_LWEZ01000063.1:0-1338 GCF_001634945.1 Alcanivorax sp. HI0044 | reverse complement strand
TCCAGGTGGTGCCAGCCACGGTGACCGAAAACGGTGAATCTTTTGGCCGTATCGGCGTGGGCCTGGGCGGCGTTTACCAGCAGGAATTTGGTGTGCTGGGGGCTGTCAGTGCGGCGAGCAGTCGCTTTGCCGAGCAGGTCAATGTGGTGGGCGCGAGCCTGGTGAAACTGGTCACCGGCAAGCTTTCTCTCGATAACCTGGGTGGCCCCATCACCATTGCCCAGGTGGCCGGCGAAAGTGCGTCCATTGGCATTGCCAGCTTCCTGGCATTGCTGGCTTACCTCAGCATCACGCTGGGGGTGATTAACCTTCTACCCGTACCAATGCTTGATGGCGGCTGGATTTTCTTTGGAATCATTGAAATGATTCGCGGTCGCAGTTTACCTGAGCGGTTCTTGATGGCCGCACAAGGTGTTGGGCTGACGCTCGTGGTCAGCTTCATGTTATTGGCCATTTACAACGACTTGGTGAAGCAGTTTTCATGAGATTTGGGGACATTCTGAGCAGCCCCCTGAAGGGCCTGCTAGCGGTTTTTTGCCTGTTGGCAGCACCGCTGCTAAATGCGGACACACAGTTACCGTTCAAGGTCCACGATATTCGTGTAGAAGGCCTCCAGCGTCTGCCTGTGGAGCGGGTCTACGCCTCCCTGCCGATTCAGGCTGGTGACACGGTTAACCGTGGTCAGGTGGTCGATGCGGTTCAGCGCCTTTTTGCCACCGGCAACTTTGAGGATGTGCAGCTGGGCCGTGACGGTGACGACCTGGTGGTGATTGTTGCCGAGCGCCCGAGTATTGCGCGTATCGAACTGTCTGGTAACAAATCCATTGACGAAGAAAATCTGCGCAAGGGCCTGACAGAGGCGGGGCTTGCTGAAGGTGAAGTGTTCCAGCGCTCTACCTTGCAGGCGATTGCGGGCGAACTGGAGCGCCAGTACGTCAGTCAGGGCCGCTACGGGGCAGATATCAAGACCGAATCGGTGGCGTTGCCGCGCAACCGGGTGGCTCTGAAGATCGAGATTTATGAAGGTAAAGCCGCGAGAATTCGCAATATCAACATCGTAGGCAATCAGCTGTTTGACGATGAAACCTTACTGGAAGATTTTGAGCTGCATTCTTCCGGCTTCTGGTCGTTCATCAAGGGCGATGACAAATACTCCCGGGAAAAACTGGGTGGCGACCTGGAGCGGCTGCGCTCCTATTACCTGGATCGTGGTTATATCAACTTTTCCATCGAATCGACCCAGGTGTCAGTCACTCCGGATCGTCGTAGTGTCTTTATCACCGTGAATGTTGCCGAAGGCGAACAATACACCGTCAATGAGGTGAATCTGGCTGGTGA
>NZ_LWEZ01000062.1:0-438 GCF_001634945.1 Alcanivorax sp. HI0044 | reverse complement strand
CTATATGAACGACATCGCCGAAAGCCCGGCGGGCAGCTACTGAATAGTACGCTAAACGCTTGAGGCTGGACGCCTGACGCCCGCAAAGACACCCTTTTCAAGGATGAAAAGGGTGTCTTTGCGTGTTTTGATCTGTGTTTTATGGTCAGGTTACGGGCATCGACTGCCAAACATTGGGCGGTAAACATCATTCCAACGCACACAAGGAGGTGGGCGAATGGACGGACAATTTAAACGCCTGCTATTGCAGGCGTTGTTTTCCCCGTCTTCAGCGGCCCTGGGCCGCGCCCTGCAACAACACCGGATTGCTTCGGCGCCGGTATCGGATTTTCTTCCCCTGCTACCGGCCGGCCTGAAAGAGCGTGCCCGGCTGCTCGACAATACCGGCAAGCTGCCCGTGTACTTTGAGCAACTGCGTGAGCAGGGTTGGCGCTGGAT
>NZ_LWEZ01000061.1:0-1172 GCF_001634945.1 Alcanivorax sp. HI0044 | reverse complement strand
TCCAGGCCCTGAACGATAGTCCAGTCGCCGTCTTTGCAGGTGCAGGGGAAGGAGTAGATCAGGCCTTCCTGGATGCCGTAGGAACCATCGCTGTAGATACCCATGGAAACCCAGTCACCTTCGTCGGTACCCAGTGCCCAGGAACGCATGTGGTCCACAGCGGCGTTGGCAGCTGAGGCAGCAGAGGAAGCGCCACGGGCCTTGATGATGGCCGCACCACGCTGTTGCACAGTCGGGATGTAGTCGTTTTCGTACCAGTCTTGCTCAACCTGATCGATGGCCACTTTGCCATCCACTTCGCAGTGGTGCAGATCAGGGTACTGGGTGGAAGAGTGGTTGCCCCAGATGAGCATTTTCTTCACGTCATTGACGGTTTTGCCCAGCTTGTTGGCCAGCTGCGCCATGGCACGGTTGTGGTCCAGGCGGGTCATGGCAGTAAACTGACGGGGATCGATGTCCGGCGCATTGCGCTGGGCGATCAGGGCGTTGGTGTTGGCCGGGTTACCGACAACCAGGACTTTGATGCCTTTGCTGGCATTGTCGTTGATGGCTTTACCCTGGGCGGAGAAGATGGCTGCGTTAGCTTCCAGCAGGTCTTTACGCTCCATGCCCGGACCACGCGGACGAGCACCAACCAGCAGCGCGTAATCGGCGTCTTTGAAGGCCACGTTGGCATCGTCGGTACCGGTAATGCCGGCAACCAGCGGGAATGCGCAATCTTCCAGCTCCATGATGACCCCGTTCAGGGCTTCCAGAGCAGGGGTGATTTCGAGCAGCTGCAGAATAACGGGCTGATCTTTGCCGAGCATATCGCCGGAAGCGATGCGGAACAGTAGGGAATAGCTGATTTGGCCAGCGGCGCCGGTGACGGCTACGCGTACGGGTGCTTTCATGAACAATCTCCTAGCTTTAATTCGGGAGAACTTATGTGGGCTGAAACCGAGGGGACCGCTGAGCAAGGTCCGTGGGTCAGGGTCCCGGACGGCGCGCATTATAAAGGACCCGGCGGCTAATCGCACGGAATCAGGGGGAGATATATGACGAACTGGGATGTGTTGATTGTCGGCGCCGGTCAGGCGGGCTGCGCAGCGGCATGGGATCTGGCTGCGGCCGGGTTGAAAGTGGCCGTGATTTCGCGGCCCCGGTCACGGGGAAAGCCTTGTGCGGGCGGG
>NZ_LWEZ01000060.1:0-994 GCF_001634945.1 Alcanivorax sp. HI0044 | reverse complement strand
AGCTCACCGGGAAAGGATTGAAGGCGCGGATGCGGTTGTAGAGCGCGCGGGTGGGCAGGCGGAAGTCCAGCCGTGCTTCAGCCTTGCTCAGCTTGTGGGCGTAGGTGACGCCTTCGTCGGGCTGTGGGGTGGCGTTGGCCAGGTGGTGCTCCAGATCGTTCAGCACGGTCACCAACAGGCGGGCCCCCTGGGTGGCCAGCCGGTCGTGCAGTTCGCCGCCGGTTTCACGCTCGCCGATGGGCAGGGCTTCACTGAGCAGCATGGGGCCGGTATCGAGCCCGGCTTCCATTTGCATGATGGTGTTGCCGGTTTGAGTGTCGCCGGTGGTGATGGCCCGTTGAATGGGGGCGGCCCCACGCCAGCGCGGCAGCAGCGAGCCGTGCACGTTCAGGCAGCCCAGGCGAGGAATATCCAGCACCGCCTGGGGAATGATCAGGCCATAGGCCACCACCACCAGGGCATCCAGATTCAGGTCGCGTAACTGCTGGCGAGTGTCTTCGCCTTTCAGGTTTTCCGGCTGCAGCACGGCAATCCCGTGGCTGGTCGCCAGCTGTTTGACCGGGCTTTGCTGCACTTTCTTGCCGCGCCCGGCGGCGCGATCCGGCTGGGTGAGAACGGCCACGACCTGATGATCGTTATCCAGCACGGCCTGCAGGCTGGCAGCGGCGAAGTCCGGGGTGCCGGCGAAGGCAAGGCGTAAGGGTTTCAATGAGCGGCCTCTGGGTCGGTAAGTGGTGGGGCAGAGAGGTGAGTTGAAAGTGAAAAGTTGAAAGTTCAAACGCGAGCCCTCGAGTAAGCCACACGTCTAGCGCCACGGCCGCGCCGCAGGGCTGGAATCGCGGGCATGGCGATTCGCTACTCTGAAAGCCGTTTCGCGCTTTTCAACTTTGAACTTTCAACTTGCCTCTCTCTTATGCCTGCTGGCGGTGGATCTTTTCCAGCTTCTTCTTGATGCGGTCACGCTTCAGTCGGGAAACGTAGTCCACGAACAGTT
>NZ_LWEZ01000059.1:0-970 GCF_001634945.1 Alcanivorax sp. HI0044 | reverse complement strand
ACAAGCATGACCTGGTGGTGTTGGTGCGCCCGGTTCATCGCACCGTATTGCGCCAGGGGCTGGCACGACTGGTGGGCCTGCAGCGGCAGATGCCGGTGGGGGATGCTCCGCTGCAGACGCCGGAAGAACGCCAGCGGCGCAAACGTTTCCGGCTGATGCTGGTGGAAGACAACGAGGTAAACCAGCTGGTGACCCGGGGCATGCTAAGCAAGCTGGGTTTCCAGGTGAAAACCGTCAGTAACGGGGAAACCGCGCTGGCGTTACTGGACCAGGAATCGTTCGATTTGGTGTTGATGGACTGCATGATGCCGGAGATGGACGGTTTTGAAGTGACCCGGCGTCTGCGTGAAATCGAGCAGAACAAAGCGACTCTGCGCACGCCGGTTGTGGCGGTTACTGCCAATACGGCGGAAGGGGTTCAGGCCCGTTGCCTGGCTGCGGGCATGGATGATTTTCTTGCCAAACCGGTACATCTGGATGCACTGGAAACGGTGTTACGGCGTTGGCTGCCGGAACAGCCCGCCAAAGACGAGGAAGAACAATGACAAGAAAAGCCTTGCTGTTGGGGGCAACCGGGCTGGTGGGGCGTGATTGCCTGGAAAGCCTGCTGGCCTGCGATGAATATGAGCAGGTCACTGTGCTGACACGCCGCGCCTTATCCATCGAGCACCCCAAGCTGGACGTACATTTGGTGGAATTCGATAATATCGAGGCGTGTCAGGACCGATTTCAAGTGGATGATGTCTTTTGCTGCCTGGGCACCACAATGAAAAAAGCCGGGTCGCGGCAGGCATTCCGTCATGTGGATCATGATCTTGTCGTGCTGGCCGGCAACATGGCACGCCGGGCTGGCGTACAACGTTTTCTGGTTGTGTCGGCGGTGAATTCCAATGCCCGCTCCCCGTTTTTTTATTCGCGGGTAAAAGGGCAGATGGAGCGTGCGCTCATGAAGCTCGATTTGCCTTTGCTT
>NZ_LWEZ01000058.1:0-32179 GCF_001634945.1 Alcanivorax sp. HI0044 | reverse complement strand
GCTTCTCCGAGCAGGGTTACATTTGCAGCGAGCGCATTGCGCTGGCGGTGTACCTGGCGGCGCAGCTACACAAGCCGGTGCTGGTGGAAGGCCCGCCGGGGGTGGGCAAAACCGAGCTGGCAAAAGCGGCCGCCGCCTTTCTGGAAGCGCCGCTGATTCGCTTGCAGTGCTATGAAGGGCTGGATGAAAGCCGGGCGCTATACGAATGGAAGTACGGCAAGCAGTTGCTGTATACGCAACTGCTGCGCGACAAGCTCGGTGGCATGCTGGCCGATACGGATAGCCTGGAAGCCAGCATGGATCGCCTGGGGGATTTGGGTGAAGCGTTCTACAGTGAAACCTTTCTGGAGCCGCGCCCCCTGTTGCATGCACTCCGCAGTGAAGAACCTGCGGTACTGTTGATCGATGAAATCGACAAGGCGGATCAGGAATTCGAGGCGTTTCTTTTGGAGTTGCTATCGGACTTCCAGATTTCCATCCCCGAGCTGGGCACCGTCAAGGCGCGCCACCAGCCCCTGGTGCTGTTGACCAGTAACGACCAGCGCGAGTTGTCCGATGCACTCAAACGCCGCTGTCTGCACTTGTATATTCCCTACCCGGAAGCGGAGCTGGAAGCGAACATCGTGGCGGCACGGGTGCCGGATCTGGATGCACGACTGCGCGAGCAACTGGTGGCGTTCATTCAGTACCTGCGCGAGCAGGACATGAAGAAATTGCCGGCTATCTCCGAGACGCTGGACTGGGCCCGGGCGCTGGTGCTGTTGCATGCGGATTCACTGGAGCAGGAGCAGGTGGCAGATACGCTCAATCTGGTTTTAAAAACCGAGCAAGACGTGACCCTGGCACGGGAGCTGTTGCCTGCCTGGTTGCGCAAGCTGGGCAAACGCTGATGCCGGTCCGTCGCCTTTCAGAATTTGTGCAGGCGCTGCGGGGAGCGGGGTTGCGAATATCGCCGGACGAGGCCAGCCAGGGCATGGATGCGGCTGCACTGGTGGGCTATCAAGGGCGACAACGCTTTCACGATGCCCTGGCGATGACGCTGGTGAAGCGCGAAGACGATCGCCCTGCGTTTGAGGAAACCTTTGCGCGTTTCTTTGCGGTGACGCCCGGCGCGGCGGCGGCCACATCGAACAACAGCGCCATGCCCGAACCCGTTGAGGAGGCGGGCGAGGCGGGTGAATCTTCCCAGGGCGATGATGGGCTGGCGGGCGACGACAACCTGACGGCACAAACCCCTGCCGAGCTGGAGCAGCGGCTGGCTGAGGCCGCAGCACAAATGGATTTCACCCAGATGGAGGTGATTACCCAGCAGGGCCTGTATACCCGTCGCCTGCTGATGAACATGGGGATGGGGGCGGTGGATGACCGCATTCTGCAGCTGGATCAGGGCGATGCGCCCCGCCAGGCGCGGGCGGAGGCGCTGCGCCAGTGGCGACGGGAAGTGCGTGAGCAGGCCGCCGGCCATGTGCGGCGCCAGTTTTTGCTGCATGGTGCAGGCAAGGGGAGGGCGTTGCGGGAACAGACCATGCGTGCGGTGCCGTTTCGGCATTTGCGTGAATTCCAGGAAGTGAAAACCCTGGTGCGCCGCATGGCTCGGCGCCTGGCCAGTCTGCATCAGCGGCGCATGAAGAAAAGCCGGCGCGGCATGCTGGATGCCCGGCGCACCCTGGTGGCCGGTATTCGTCACGATGGGGTTCCTGCCCGATTGCACTGGCGTCAGCGGCCTGTGCAGAAAAGCCGGGTGATGGTGATTTGTGATGTGTCCAGTTCGGTGAGCGATGCGGCCCGTTTCCTGCTCCAGTTTCTCTATGCCATGAATGATGTGCTGCCACGGGTGCGTAGCTTTGCGTTTGCCTCTCGTTTTGATGAAATCAGCGAGGACTTTCAGCGCTACAGCCCGGACGTGGCGGTGGGACGGGTGCTGGACCGTCTTTCCGGTAGTGGCACCGATTACGGCGAGATGTTTGCGGATTTCTGGCGCCGTTGTGAACGGGAGCTGGACAGCCACACCACCGTTATCATTCTCGGTGATGCCCGCAACAACAACCTCCCGGAAGGCGCAGAGGTGCTGCAGCAGATTCGTCGGAGAGTGAAGCAGGTGTGGTGGCTGAACCCGGAAGCACGTTCCCGCTGGAACAGCGGCGATGCGGTCATGGATCGTTATCTGCCCCATTGCCGGCTGGCCCGCCAGTGCGCGTCACTGGATGATCTTGAGCGGATTGTGGATTCGTTGCTCAAGGGGCTGAATTAGTCAGGGCGTTTTTTTGAAATTAGAGGTTATGGGGTTTTGAAGGTGGTGCCCCGGCGTCACGAAGGATCTGCCGCAAGGTGGTTTGCAGGCGCGCCAGGTTCACCGGCTTGGCCAGATGCCCGATCATGCCGGCATCGTGGCAGGCATGGATCTTGTCCGGGATGGCGTGGGCAGTGAGGGCAATAATGGGAACCCAGGGCAAGCGGCCTTCCTGTTGCAGCTTGATAATCGCTCGCGAGGTTTCAAAGCCGTCCATGTCTGGCATTTCGCAATCCATTAATACCAGGTCGAAGGGCTGCTGTGCAGACATCAAGACGGCGATAGCTTCCAGCCCGCTCTCCGCCACTTCCGTCTCGTAGCCCAGTTTTTGGCACAGCCCCTCGGCCACCATCAGGTTGATGTGGTTATCGTCCACGATCAGCAATAGGCCGCCGGACAGGCCTCGCAGGCTGTCTGCGACGGGTTCCGAGGTAAAGGTATCGGCACGTTCCGTGGATGGGATGGGGAGCCGGAACCAGAAGCGCGAGCCCTGTTTGGGTTGGCTGTCCACACCGATTTCTCCTCCCATGATCTCTACCAGTTGCCGGCAAATGGCAAGCCCGAGGCCGGTGCCGCCATAGCGTCGGCTGGTGGAGCTGTCGCCCTGCTGAAAATGGTCGAAGAGTCGGCGCTGCTGCTCTTCGGTAATGCCAATGCCGCTGTCGTGCACCTCAAACAAGGCGTAATCCGCGTTGTCCGAATCCCGCTGTACCCGCACGGTGATGGTGCCGTTGTCGGTGAATTTCACCGCGTTGCTGATCAGGTTTACCAGAATTTGTCGCAGCCGCACCGGGTCGCCCATGCAGCGTTCGCCCACGTGGGGAGCAATGTCGAGTGTCAGGGTGTTGGAGTGAACGTGTGCCTTGTGCTGGAACAGGGCCAGGGATTCATTGATCAGGTTGAACAGGTTGAAGCTGGTTTGCTCGATGGGCATTTTGCCCGCTTCGATGCGGGAATAATCGAGGATGTCATTAATCAGGTTCAGCAGGCTGTTCCCGGACTGTTCAATCACGTTCAGATTGTGGCGTTGATCATCATCCAGGGAGGCTCCCTTGAGCATGTCCACGGTGCCGATAATACCGTTCAGTGGTGTGCGAATTTCGTGGCTCATTACCGCCAGAAATTCGCTGCGGGCGCTGAGCGCGGCATTCAGCTCCCCGGTGCGCTCGGTGACGCGCTGTTCCAGCACTTCGTTGGCTTCGCGTTGAATACGGACATTCTCGCTTTTCAGTACGGTCATGCGATGCGCCAGCGCAAAGGACAGCAGCAGTGCTTCGGTAAAGGTGCCCAGCTGCATGACGTTTTCCAGTATCCAGCCGCCGTCGATAAGCTGAAAGGTTTTTAGTATGTATGCCGTGGTGGCCAGTGCGACGGCGGTAAATGCCAGCAGAAAATACCTTGCAGGACTGTAGCCCTGCCGGATCAGGCAGATAGACAACGCAATGGCGATAAATGGCCAGGGAAGAACAACGGCGGTACTCGCCTGAATGAAGAAATGAAAATTCACCAGGGTTAGCGGCGCAGTGAGAATCAACACGCTGGCGGCGGCCACCAGCCAGCGATTGATGGCCGGTGCGCGTTTTTTGAGTTCCAGGAACTGGCAGGTAAACAGAATCGAAAACGCCAGTGTCAGCAGATTCAGAACCGGTAATGAGTAATGGTTCCACAGTGTGGCCTGGGGCCAGAGCCACTGATAGCTCAGCCCTTCGCGGGTGAACAGGTTCAGGGTGAACGTGCCCAGATAGAGAACATAAAGCAGGTAGCTACGGTCCCGGATGGAGACAAATATCAGCAGGTTGAACAGAAAAATAGCCACCATGGCGCCGAAATACAGCCCATAAAAAATGGATACCTGGGTGTCTTGCTGGTTGAAAGCGATGGGTGACATCAACGAAACCGGCAGTTCAATGACATTGTCACCCTGGGCGCGTAGCAGCAGGTAGCGTTGCGAATGCACCGGCAGATCGAGTGTGGAGATCAGATGATTGTGGGCAAAGGTGCGGGTGGCGAAGGGGATGCGATCACCAAGACGGTTATGCCACAGCTGTTTGCCTTGCCGATCAAAAAGGTAGAGATCGAGATAGTCCAGATGGGGGCGCCCCAGTCGGGCAAGCCACGATACCTGGCGGCTCTGATTGTCGATCGGCACGAGGAACCATTGCGGTCCGTCACGAAAACCCAGAGAGGGGTACTTGTCGTGAATTTCTTCACCTGCGCCATCGAGGAAGGCCTGCAGAGCCATTTCCGGGCTATAGGCGTGCTGGGGGTCGTCGAGCCACTGCATGCCGAGTGACGCCTGGTAGCTGTCCTGGTCATCGGTGAGGGTCAGGCTGTGGGCTGATGCGGCCAGTACGAGCAAAAGGAGGCTGGCAAGTCCCTGCCTGATGATGACGAATCCTTGTGTCATTCCCGATCCTGTTATCACTGTTATGTGGATACGGAGTTGGTGTTATCGATTCATTTTACAGAATTTACCGTAGTCGCTGGAACTGTGCGACAGATAAGGTCTCGAAATCGGTGACTTAACGGAAAAGGAGTCCTGTATGAAAGTCATTATGCGTAATGCACTGGTCCTGTCTTGTTCACTGATCGCCGCCCCGGGGGCGTTTGCTGCCGGCCCTTACATTGGCGGTAACTACAGCCAGATTCAGTACGACAATGAAGAATACGACACGGACACCCTGAAAATTGACTCGGCCACGGTTAATGCGGGTTTTGAGTTTACCGATTTTCTGGCGCTGGAAGCCCGTGGTGGTCTGGGTTTTGACGAAGACTCCCAGGGTATTGCTGACTTCGAAATGGATCACCTGTACGGGGGGTACGTGAAACTCGGCGCCCCCATTGGCGAAACGATTCGCCCGTATGTCATCGGCGGTTATACCAAGGTGAAAGGCAAGGTATCGGCCAATGGCACGGTGGCTGGTGTGGATTATTCCTACAGCGATACTGAAACGTTTGAAGATGAGTCCTATGGTGCTGGCCTGGATTTCAATATTACCGATACCGTTGGCGCCAACCTGGAATACATGCGCTATGTGGATACCGATGAAGAAGAAATTTCCGGTATCAGTGTTGGCCTGCGTTCCGCGTTCTGATTGCGGTAGCCAAACACAGGGATACAAAAACGCCCCTCCGAGTGAGGGGCTTTTTTGTGGTGGATGAGGCTGTCTGTTGGTGGGGGTCAGTCCCCGGGCGCAGCGGCGTTGATCGCTTTTTCCAGGTTGGGACGGAATGCGGTGTTCACGCCGAGTTTCATCATCGTCCAGTAGTGCCCGCTGATGACCCGTTCTACCAGCAGGCTGCGCGAGGAGGGCTGGAACTTGAGCATCTGTTCCAGTGGTGTGCGCTTCACCTGGC
Organism: Alcanivorax sp. HI0044; assembly: GCF_001634945.1. NCBI lineage: Bacteria > Pseudomonadati > Pseudomonadota > Gammaproteobacteria > Oceanospirillales > Alcanivoracaceae > Alcanivorax > Alcanivorax sp. HI0044. The sequence goes on along the minus strand of NZ_LWEZ01000058.1, from coordinate 26,532 downwards.
GCATGATGTCGGTATGCAGCTGTGAGTCTCCGAAATCGTAGGGTTCGTCATCAAAGGCTCGCAGTAACAGCTCGATCCAGACCGCATAAAAGTCACCGCTCACCCGGGTATCTTTTTTGCGGGCGCCCAGCTCCAGCAGCAGGGTGTCCAGAGTGCTCCAGTCCTTGTTGATGGCGGTGCGCACCAGACGCTTCAGTAATTCCGCATCCTGTTCGGGCAGGCGTTTAACCGCGCCAAAATCGTAGATCACGATGGTGCCATCCGGGCGGAAGGCAAAGTTGCCGGGGTGAGGGTCGCAATGGACCGCCCGCAACTGAAAGATCTGCTGACCAATGGCATCGAAAAGGCGTTCACCCAGCTGGTTACGGGTGGCCTGGTCGAAGCCGTGCGCATCGTCCACCTGGTCCAGTGCGGTGCCGGTTTCGTAGCTCAGGGTCAGCACCTTCTCACTGGAGAGGGCAGGAAAAACCTGAGGGATGACCAACCAGGGCTGATCTTGGTGGAAGGCCTGAAAGTGCTCCAGGTTGTTGGCTTCCTGTCGGTAATCCAGTTCCTCATGGAGCTGGTTGCGAATTTCCCGAAATACCGCATCCAGTGCTGCTTCATCCACTTTCAGCAAACTGCCCAGGCGCAGGATACGGCGCAGGTGCTTCATGTCCGAGTCGATGGATTCCTTGACCGCCGGGTACTGCACTTTCACCACCACTTCGGCGCCGTCCAGCGTCACAGCGTGGTGTACCTGGCCAATGGAGGCCGCGGCAAAGGGTTGTTCATCGAAGCGGGTGAATAATTCGTTCAGTGGCGCGCCGAGTTCGCGCTCCAGTTGTCGCCGAATCACATGAAATGGCATGGGGGCGGAGGCATTCTGGAGCACTTTCAGCTGATCGCTGATTTCGGCGGGAAGGATATCCTGCATCTGTGAGGCAATCTGGCCGACTTTCATGACCGCGCCTTTCATTTCGCCCAGCGTTGCGGCCACTTCCTTGCCGATATGTTGCATCAGCTTTTCCCGATCCGCGGCTTTGGACTGATCCGACTGGAACAGCCCCTTGACCTGATGCCCTGCCACGCGGGTGGCGATAGAGGTGGTCATGCCGGTGAGCCGGAACAGTCGGCCGGTAGCAGTAGTCGGGCGTTTTCGGCGACGATCGTCGGCCATGGTAAAACCTCGCGGGTTTTCTTGTTATGTATGCAGTTGCATCAAGGCTAGCGCTATGGGCCGCGTATGCACAAGGTGCAATAGTGCCAGAAGGCAGTTCGGGGAAGGCAGGCTGACGGATGGGTCAGACAAAGAAAAGGGGCCCAAACGGGGCCCCAAAAGGAGAGTAAGACAGAGTTAAAACAACACGTACTACATTTTCACAAAAACAGAATCAGCCGCGTTTTTCGCCGGTGGAAACCAGTTCGTTGAACAGTTTTTCACCTTCTTCGCGCGCAGTGGCAACGGCACCCAGGCCGGCCAGCAGGTATTCATTGGTTTCTTCGGCTTTCTCGCCGCGCTCTTTCTTGCCGGCTTCCAGCAGCTTTTCGTACAGGGCCTGACGCTTTTCCGGAGCGCTGTCGAGCAGTTCGCGGGCAGCAACCAGGGCGCCACGGCTAGCCAGCAGGGCTTTGGGCTTGTTTTCGGCATCGTCGCCGAAGGCTTTGGAGCCGTTCTCGACGTATTTGTTGAGAAGCTCTTCAGAGCCCTCTTCGGCCTTTTCGTAGGCGCCCAAGCCGGCCAGGTAAAGCTTGTTACCCAGTTCCTTGGCACGGTTTACCAGAGATTCGCTTTGTTCGCGGAGATCTTTCAGCTCGCCCATATCGATCATTCCTTAACGTTGTCCGGTGTTAAAAAGAGAGAATTTCTGTGCAACGTTTATTGCGCTGCGTGGACAAAGAGTAGGGATTGTTGAGGCAGGAACAGGCAATAACTGTCCAACAATTGGACATCGAGTCAGGGGCGGCGAAGTTTCAAGGTGTGATGTCCATCAAAGTTAGTACGCCAAACCGGCCATGGTCGGGATTTCTTCCCATGCGTACACTGGCAAAAAAGACTGTACCGGCTTAGAGAGAGCGACATGATTGAAAAGTTTATCGCCAAGGTGCCTTCCCGAATCTGGGCTGAGGGCCGCCCGGCCCGCGCCCGTCAATGGGAAGCGGAATTTAATGTGGCCTCCTGGGTGCGTATTGCCGGCGCGCCGGGCAAGGTGCAGCTGCTGGTGCGCTACATTGATAACAAGAATGATAAGGCGGTGCTGGTGGATACGGCCGATGTGGGCGGCGAGGGCAGTGCCCTGTTGTCAGGGTCCATTCGGTTGAAGTTGAGTGCCGAGGTGGAGCAGGTGCAGATTTCCCTGCGTCTGGCGGACCCCGCCATGACCCATGTGGTGGAGGAGCTGTTCATGCAGCGACGTGGAGCGGCACTGAAGTCTTCCGACAAGTTGATTTCCAACTACTGATTCTGTTTTCCGTGCGGTCGGTTGCCAGAATGCCTGTGTCAGCCTTGCTGGCTGACGCGTTGCGGGGCGGCCGGCCTGTCCGTGTCTTCGCTGTCCTGCGCGCGCACTGTGGTGTCGCTGTTGTCGATCAGCGATTCCGGCCAGCTTTGAAAATCCAGCCCGGTGAGTCGGTTCAGGTTCTTCAGGGCCGTTTCGGGGCGGTGTTTGTGTAAGGTCAGTATCTTGCTCATGGCACTGTTCCCTGTGATTTGGGGTCAATAAAGCGAGAACTGTGCCAGTCGCAGGTTTCTGCTTTTCTCTTTTTATAACAAAGACTTAAAAATTTGCTATGAAAAAGGGGACAGGGTGGCCGGCGGGGTGCGGCAGCAAGTGACAATTTTGGTAACCCCTGCCGCGAGCCCACCCTGTGCGGTTGCCTGGTCTGCCTAGTCCAGGAAAAAGTCCGGTAGCAGCTGGTTGTCTTCCAGTGTCGGGTCGACCCGGTACGGGCTGAAATCCGTCGTGCCGGTTTCTCTCAGAATCTCTTCATCAATGAAAAACTGCCCGGAGGCGCTGGCCATGGGGCGAGACAGGATGGCGTGGGCGGCATCGGCCATGATGGACGGTTGCCGTGCTGCCTGCACCGCCGGTACGCCACCGAGCTGATTCTGCACCGCGGCGGTGTTGATCACGGTTTTCGGCCACAGCGCATTCACTGCGACTTTGCCCCGGTATTCATCGGCCATCCCCAGCACACACAAGCTCATCCCATATTTGGCCATGGTGTAGGCCACATGGCGGCCAAACCAGTGTGGCGTCATGTTCAGTGGTGGAGACAGGTTGAGAATGTGAGGGTTGTCGGCTTTACGCAGGTGAGGGAGGCACAGCTTGCTGGCGAGAAAGGTGCCGCGGCTGTTGATCTGGTGCATCAGGTCATAGGACTTCATGCTGGTGGCTTCGGTGCCGGTGAGGGCGATGGCACTGGCATTGTTGACCAGAATATCGATGCCGCCAAACGTGGCGACAGCCTTGTCCACGGCGGCCTGGAGCTGGTCTTCGTGACGAATGTCTCCCACGCAGACCAGCGGAGTACCACCGGCTTCACGAATTTCCTCGGCGGCGGTGTACAGGGTGCCGGGTAGTTTCGGGTGGGGTTCGGTGGTTTTGGCGAACAGGACGATGTTGGCGCCGTCGCGGGCGGCGCGCACCCCGATGGCCTTGCCAATGCCGCGGCTGGCGCCGGTGATGAACAGGGTTTTCCCTTTTAGTGATGGTGTGCTCATGCTGCTCTCTCCCGAGCCTGTATCCAGATAAAGAAGGAACCTAGCAAGCGCTTGGTTTGTTGGCAAGTAAACGTGAGTTACTTGTCAGCACCGCGTGGTGACGCTATGGTTGCCTATTCGGTCATTTGGGGCCAGTGCAGCGTAATCGGAATGCAGTCATGACAATTCTAAAAATGGACCCTACGGAGTACTCCGTATCAGCAGAATATCTGGCGTTGTTGCTGGATGTGTTGTCCCGACGCGGTGTGGCCACGGAAACGTTGCTGGCAGACACCCGTATTGAGCCCGGTTGCTGGCGTGATCCCCAGGCGCGCATCACCGCCCAGGATTTTGAAGTGGTGGCGACACGGGCTATGGCGTTATCCGGTGAGCCCTGGCTGGGCTGGGAGCTGGGTGCGTCCATGACTCTGTCGTCCCATGGTTTTCTTGGCTATGCGGCCATGAGCAGTGCCACTCTGGGAGAGGCGCTGGAGCTGGCGGTGAAATATTTCCGTACCCGCAGCACCCTGGTGCAGCTGGAAACCTTTACCGATGGCGACATGGCCGTGATGCAGATCAACGAGCTGTTGGCATTGGGTGATTTGGCACCGCTGATCATGGAAAGCCTGTTTTCCAGCTTCCATTTCATGGGTGAAAAACTGGTGCCCGGGCTGGATGTGATTGGTGAGTTGCGTTTTTCCTACCCGGAACCCGATTACTTTGCGCGCATGCGCCCGGTGATGCCGGTGCCGGTGTATTTCGATTGTGCCTATAACCAGATGCGTTTCCCGGTGGAGCGGATGCAGTATCCACTGCAGTTTGCGGATCCGCGCCTGGCGAGAATGGCTGCGGACCAGTGTGAACAGGAAATGGCCAGCATCAAGCTGCCGCCGCCGTTGCTGGGGCAGGTGCGGCGGATCATTCTGGGCGGTGGTGGCCGTTTCCCCGGGGTGGAAGAAGTGGCCGGCGAGCTGCATATGTCATCGCGGACCCTGAAGCGCAAGCTGCAGCAGCTGGGCACCAGTTACCAGGAAGTGCTGGATGGGCTGCGCAAAGGGCTGGCGGTGGAATATCTCACCCAGTCCGAAAAAACCGTGGACGAAATTGCGATGACGCTGGGGTATTCCGATGCGTCGAATTTTGCCCGCGCGTTCCGCCGCTGGACTGCGCGTAGTCCGTCAGATTATCGCCCATAGCGTGGCGCCTGAGCCGTAAGGCTGGATGCTGGGTTGGTGCTTGAATCCGGTCTGTGGTGCCATGGGTTGTATTGCTTAAGGAGAGATTATGGCCTCGCTTCATCCTCGTCTTGCTGCCGACACCCGGGCTTTGGGAGAAACAGAGCTTTGCTGGTTGCGGTGGATGAACGATCAGCGATTTGCCTGGATTGTGGTGGTCCCCAAGCGGGACGGACTGCGCGAGTGGCACCATATGCCTGTGGATGAGCAGCAGGCGTTGCTGGCACAGGTGAATACGCTGGCAGGCCAGCTTGAACAGGTAACCGGCGCAGACAAGATCAACATCGGTGCGCTGGGGAACATGGTGCCGCAGCTGCATGTGCATATCATCGCCCGCTTTGCGGATGACCCTTGCTGGCCTGGGCCGGTGTGGGGGCAGGGGCAGCCTGAGCCCTGGCCAGACAATCAGCAGCCGGCCTGGATTGCCGAGTTGGCGTTGACCGACGATGTGGTAACCACAGGAGGGCGTTAATGGCGGGGTTGTTGCCGGTGACGGTTCAGTGTCCACATTGCTGGGAGGCCATCGAGGTGTTGGTGGATCCCTCGGTGGAAGAGCAGGAGTACGTGGAGGATTGCCAGGTGTGCTGCCAGCCGCTGTTGTTCACGGTGGCGGTGCCGTTTGGCAGTGAAGAGCCGCAGGTGGAGGTGCGGCCGGAGAATGAATAGCCCAGTCCCGAGTTACGAGAAGTGAGAAGCGAGAAGCGAAAATCATCGGGCTTTGCCGTGTTTTGGGGTTTGCCTTTCGAAACTCGCTTCTCGCAACTCGAAACTCTGGTTATCGCGCCGCCAGCGACGCTCCTACAGCGCGATTGGAGGGGTGGTGTTATCAGATGTCCTTGCGATCTATATGTCCGAGCGCCCGCTCCGGGCAGACTGCATCCCGTACCCGTCGTTTCAGCTCGGTGATTTCCGGAAAGCCGCCATCCTTTTTCCTGTCCCAGATTGGTTGTCCGTTGGCCTCAATCCAGAACACGCCGCCGGTGCCCGATTGCAGGGCCACTTCGTCCAGTTCATCACTGAAGGTGGCGAGCAGCTCCTGCGCATACCAGCCGCTACGCAGCAGCCAGTTGCACTGGCTGCAATAATAGATGACAACGCGGTTGGCGGGCATCAGGGGGTATTGTTGCCTGCCAGGAAGCGCTGCATCTCGGGATCGTTGAGCATGCGGGTGATGGCGCCGCTGAGGATCTCGTTGACCATGGCCTGGTTGCGGTCGGCGGTGGGGGTGAGCGGCAGATCGTGGACCACGCTGCTCTTGTAAGTGCCGGTGTGCACCACATCACCGCGGGTGGCTTCGGCGAGAAGCGTCAGCGACAGGGTGACTTCATTCACTACTGAGCCTTCCTCAGGCACGTAGTCCAGCTGTTCCAGGCGCACTTCCAGGCGGGTGGCGTCGGCACCGGCGTTGAAGGCGTTAAAGCCCTGGGTTTGCAGCCCCTTGCGCACGGCGTCTTCAATGGCGGCTTTCACGTCGTTGGCAGGTTGCACCAGGGCGGTTTCCTTGTAGACGCCGCCGCGGGTGCCGAAGGCGCTCTGGTCACGGGAATCCACGGCGATAACCTGCACCGGCTGATTCTGGCCGATATTGGCCGCTTCAACGTCTGCCTTGGGGGTAACGTTGATCATCTGGGGGCTCAGGGCGCAACCGGCAAACAGGGTGGTTGCGGTCAAAATCAGGGCTGCACGCAGCATGGTAACTCCTTGGTCAGTACGCTCAGTGGGTACGCTTCAGCGATTCTTCCGCCAGGCGGAACAGCGCATCCTTGTATGGCGAGGCGGGCACATGAGCGATCGCCTCCAGGGCGATGCGGGTCTGTTCTGCCGCCTTGTCCACCGTATATTGAAGACCGCCGCTGGCGCGAACGGTTTCAACGATTTGTTCCAGGTGCTCCAGCCCGCCGCTGCGAATGGCATCCTTGATCAGGGTGGCCTGTTCGGGGGAGCCGTTGGTGATGGTGTAGATCAGCGGCAGGGTGGGTTTGCCTTCGGCCAGGTCGTCGCCCACATTCTTGCCCAGTTCGCTGGCGTCACCCTGATAGTCAAGCACGTCGTCGATCAACTGGAAGGCGATGCCCAGGTGGCGGCCATAGGTGGCAAAGGCGTCCACATGATCGCTGGCCTGGTCCGCGCCCAGCACGGCGCCGGTTTCTGCTGCCGATTCGAACATTTTGGCGGTTTTGTGGTGAATCACCCGCATGTAGTTCTCTTCGCTGGTGTTGGGGTCGCGCACGTTGATTAGCTGCAGCACCTCCCCTTCGGAAATGGTGTTGGTGCTCTGGGAGAAAATGTCCAGCAGGCGCGGGTGGCGCAGGCCAACCATCAGTTGCAAGGCGCGGGAAATCAGGAAGTCGCCCACCAGCACGCTGGCGGCGTTGCCCCACACCGCATTGACGGTGGGGCGCCCGCGGCGCAGGTTGGATTCGTCCACCACGTCGTCGTGGAGCAGGGTGGCGGTATGCAAAAACTCGATGATGGCGGCCACGTCCACGTGGCGATCGCCCTGATAGCCGGCGGCCCGGGCGCAAAGAATGGCGATCAGCGGGCGTAGCCGCTTGCCGCCGGATTGAATGATGTAATCGCCCACTTCGCGGATCAGGGGGACGTTGGAATCCAGGTGGTGACTGATAAACTGGTTCACCGCCTCGAAGTCGTCATCGACGACGGCATAGATAGCCTTGAAATCCATGTATTCAGGTCCAGACAAAGGGTGGCGCGACAGCGGGCAATGCTAGCAGTGGCTGGCGGGTAGTCAAGGAAACCGCAGCCCCCGTGATTACTGGGTCAAGGCGAGCAGGAAAGGCTTGTAGGTCCTGGTTGCTTCGCGTACACTTCGCGACCCAATTTCATCCTCTGCCTGGCTTGCAAGTGGTGGTGGCTGTTTCCCGCACTGTTAAGGTGCTGTGGACGCCGTGGATCGCCCGCCTGAGTGGAGTTGTGCTGGAGCACACACATGTACGCAGTAATCAAAACCGGTGGTAAGCAGTATCGCGTTGAAGAAGGCGATGTTGTTCGCATCGAGAAAATTGAAGTAGCCACCGGCGAATCCGTTGATTTCGACCAGGTGCTGCTGGTTGCCAATGGCGATGACGTGAAAGTCGGCCAGCCGATGCTGGATGGCGCCAAGGTAACCGCGGAAGTGCTGGAGCAGGGCCGCCACAAGAAGATCAAGATTGTGAAGTTCCGTCGCCGTAAGCATTCCCGTAAGCAACAGGGTCACCGTCAGTGGTACACTGCGGTGAAAATCACCGGGATCCAGGGCTGATCCTTAAGACCTGATTTTCAGAAATTGAGTAGAGAGGATTGAGACATGGCGCATAAAAAAGCCGGTGGTAGTACTCGTAACGGTCGCGATTCGGAAAGTAAACGCCTTGGCGTGAAACGCTATGGCGGCCAGGTTGTCAGTGCAGGCGAAATCATTGTTCGTCAGCGCGGCACCAAATTCCACGCTGGCGTAAACGCCGGCATGGGCAAAGACCACACCATCTTTGCCAAGGAAACCGGTCGTGTGAAGTTCGAAGTCAAAGGTCCGCTGAGCCGCAAATATGTGGTAATCGAGCCTGTGGCCTGATCCTGACGGATCAGAAAAAACCCCGCGAGGCTTCGCCCGCGGGGTTTTTTTGTATTTGCGGCCGGGGCATTGCCCGGCGGTATCTGTCCCCAAAATGAATGCATTGCCGTAGAATGGCACCGTTCTGAAAGAGAGTCTGTTCCCATGCAATTTGTCGATGAAGCCACTATTGATGTCCATGCCGGAAAGGGCGGTGACGGCTGTCTGAGCTTTCGTCGCGAGAAATACGTGGAGTTTGGCGGGCCGGACGGCGGTGACGGTGGTGCCGGCGGTCATGTTTATGTGCAGGCCGATACCAATATCAACACCCTGGTGGATTACCGGTACGACCGTATCTTCAAGGCACGTAATGGTGAGCCGGGCAAGGGCCGCCAGATGACCGGCAAATCCGCTGATGATGTCATTCTGTATGTGCCGGTGGGCACCACCGTGGTCGATCTGGATACGGAAGAGGTGCTGGCGGACCTGACTGCCACCGACAAGCCGGTGATGGTGGCCCAGGCCGGTCGTGGCGGGCTGGGCAATATCCACTTCAAGAGCAGTGTGAACCAGGCGCCGCGTAAAACCACCAAGGGCAAGCCCGGCGAGTCCCGGCGCTTGCGTCTGGAGCTGAAGGTGCTGGCGGATGTGGGGCTGTTGGGTATGCCCAATGCGGGCAAGAGCACGCTGATTCGTGCCATTTCCGCGGCCAAGCCGAAAGTGGCGGATTATCCGTTTACCACCTTGATTCCGAATCTCGGGGTGGTGAAGGCGGACCGCTACCGCAGCTTTGTGGTGGCGGACATTCCCGGTCTGATCGAAGGGGCGGCGGACGGTGCTGGCCTGGGGATCCGCTTCCTCAAGCATTTGGCGCGTACCCGGTTGTTGTTGCATGTGGTGGACCTGGCGCCCATGGACGGTTCCAGCCCGGCCAATCATATTGATGCCATCGCTGATGAGCTGGACCGGTTTTCGCCGGCACTGGCGGAGCAGGAGCGCTGGCTGGTCTTCAACAAGATCGACCTGCTGGCTGATGACGAAGCCCAGGCCCAGGCGGATGCCATTGTGGATGAGCTGGGCTGGCAGGGGCCGGTGTTCAAGGTTTCGGCCGCCGCCGGGGTGGGCTGTGAGGATCTGGTTTACGCCCTGATGAATGCCATTGAGGATCGCCGTCGTCTTGAGGAGGAGGATCCAGCCTACGCCGCTGCCCAACAGGACCTGCGCGCCCGTCTGGAAGAAGAGGCCCGGGAGAAGGTGCAGGAGCTCAAGGCGGAGTCGCGTCGTGCTCGCCAGAATGATAATGACGACGACGATGATGATCACGATGTGGAAATCGTCTACGAACCGTAGCGCATTGTTGTGTCTGGCGAGTTGAGTGGCGGGAAATGCCAGATGTTCGGACCCGATGGTAAGGAGTGAGCGTGGCAGATCGCCAGCGTTGGGTAATCAAGATAGGCAGTGCCCTGCTGACCAATGACGGCAAAGGGCTGGACTGTGCGCTCATGCAAACCTGGGTGGACCGCATGGTGGCCCTGCGTGAGCGTGGCATTGAAGTGGTTATTGTCTCGTCCGGGGCGGTGGCCGAAGGCATGACCCGGCTGGGCTGGTCGGTGCGCCCGGATTCCGTGCATGAGCTGCAGGCCGCCGCCGCCGTGGGGCAGATGGGGCTGGTGCAGGCCTGGGAGACCCGCTTTCAGCAGCATCAGTTGCATACTGCCCAGGTCCTGCTCACCCACGACGATCTGTCTGATCGCAAACGCTATCTCAATGCCCGTTCTACCTTGCTGACCCTGCTGGGGTTCGGTGTGGTGCCGGTGGTGAATGAGAACGATACCGTGGTCACCGACGAAATCCGTTTTGGGGATAACGATACCCTGGCGGCGCTGGTGGCGAATCTGGTAGAGGCGGACCGGCTGCTGATTCTCACGGATCAGGAGGGCCTGTTTGATGCGGATCCGCGCAACAATGCCGATGCCAATCTGATTCGCGAGGCCCGGGCCTCGGACCCGACCATTGCCCGTGTCGCTGGCGGCGGCGGTTTATTGGGGCGCGGTGGTATGGCCACCAAGGTGCGGGCCGGCAAGTTGGCCGCTCGCTCGGGTGCGATTACCACTATTGCCTCCGGGCGTAGCCCGGAAGTGCTTATCGAGTTGGCGGATGGTCAGGGGCCGGGCACGACGTTGTTGCCGGATACCTCGCCCATGAACGCCCGCAAGCAGTGGTTGGCCGGGCATTTGCAGATGCGCGGGCGCCTGGTGCTGGATGCCGGTGCGGTGGCGCGCTTGCGTGATGGCGGCTCGAGCTTGCTGCCGGTGGGCGTGGTGGATGTGTTTGGCCAGTTTTCCCGTGGCGAGATGGTGGCGTGTGAGGATCAGCAGGGCGAGCGGATCGGCTGTGGCCTGGTGAATTACGATGCGGCGGATGCACGCCGGATTTGCCGCAAGAAAAGCGCCGAGATCGCTGGGGTTCTGGGCTTCATGAATGAGGAGGAGCTGATCCACCGGGATAATCTGGTGGTGTTTGACGCCGGAAGCCTGACGCCGGAGGCTTGACGCAACTCGCTACTGATTTTCAGACATAAAAAAACCGGCTCGAGGCCGGTTTTTTTATGTCCACCAAAGAGCTTAGGCAGCCATCGCCTTGATCTTGGTGTTCAGGCGGCTCTTGTGGCGAGCGGCCTTGTTCGGGTGAAACTTGCCCTTGCGGGTGGCTTTGTCCAGCACAGACACCGCCTGGTTGTAAGCTTCCTGAGCGCTGCCTTGGTCGCCGGACGCAATAGCCGCGTTCACCTTCTTCAGGTATGTGCGCACCATGGAGCGCATCGCTGCGTTGTGCTGACGGCGATTTTCCGCCTGACGCGCACGCTTGCGTGCTTGCGGTGAGTTAGCCAAGGTCCTGCTCCTATCTAAAATTCGAGGTCAAATTCGGTTTACGACACTGGCCCGGAAGGGCCGACCTGAGTATTGGAAGCCAATCTATGGTCAAAAAACACACGGGTCACGGTCTAAAGACGCGCAACTATGCCGATCAAGGCGGCCTGTGTCAATGGGAAAAGCCTGCTGAAATGATGATCGGCATGCGTCTCTCTGGCGGTTTGGGTGGCCTTTCGTTAACCTTCACCGGTTTCCTGGAGCGACCATGACTGATACCCCCGAGCAATCCCCGAAAAAGGCAGGTTTACTGGCGTCCACCGCCGTGGTGGCGACCATGACCATGCTGTCGCGGGTGCTGGGGCTGGTGCGTGATGTGGTGATCGCCCGGATGCTGGGCGCGTCCGCCGGCGCCGATGCCTTTTTTGTGGCTCTGAAAATTCCCAATTTCCTGCGCCGGTTGTTTGCCGAAGGGGCCTTTAACCAGGCCTTTGTGCCGGTGCTCAGCGAATATCGCAGCAATGGCAGCATGGCCGCCACCAAACTACTGGTGGACCGGGTAGCCGGCACCCTGGGTGGCACCCTGGTGCTGGTGACGTTGGTGGGGGTGCTGGCCGCGCCGGCGATTATCTGGGTGTTTGCGCCCGGTTTTGGCGATGACCCGGTGAAAAGGGCGCTGACGGTGGAGATGCTGCGCCTGACGTTCCCTTATCTTTTCTTTATTGCGCTGACGGCGTTCGCCGGCGGCATTCTCAATAGCTGGAACCGCTTTGCCGTGCCGGCTTTCACTCCGGTATTGCTGAACCTGAGCCTGATCGGCTGCGCCCTGTTTCTGGCGCCGCACTTTGCCGAAGACCGCATGGCGGTGGCCCTGGCCTGGGGGGTGTTGATCGCCGGGGTGGTGCAGTTGTTATTCCAGTTGCCCTTTCTGGCCCGGCTGAACCTGATGCCGATCCCGCGCATGGGTTGGCGCGACCCGGGTGTGCGCAAGATCATGAAACTGATGGCGCCGGCCCTGTTCGGGGCGTCGGTTTATCAGCTCAACTCTCTGGTCAACACGATTCTGGCTTCCATGCTGGAAACCGGGTCGGTGACCTGGCTGTACTACACGGACCGACTGATCGAGTTGCCGCTGGGCATTTTTGCGGTGGCCATCGGCACCGTGATTCTTCCCAGCCTGTCCAGCAAGCATGCGGATGCCTCGCCAGAGGCATTCTCGCGCACGCTGGATTGGGCGATTCGCATGGTGTTGCTGATCGGCTTGCCCGCGGCGCTGGCGTTGTTCGCACTGGCCGAGCCGCTGCTGTCTACGCTGTTCCAGTACGGGGAATTTTCCGCCTTTGATGTGACACAGACGGCGGCCTCGCTGCGAGCGTATAGCGCCGGGTTGTTGGCGGCCATGCTGATCAAGGTGTTGGCGCCGGGGTTTTACGCCCGCCAGGACACCCGCACCCCGGTGCGGATTGGGGTGCTGGCCATGCTGGCCAATATGCTGCTGGGCGCCTTGCTGGTGTGGGAGTGGCGCCATGTGGGGCTGGCCTCGGCCATGGCGCTGTCGGCCTGGCTGAATGCCGGGTTGCTGTATCTGGGGCTGCGCCGCAGTGGCGTGTACCAGCCATTGCCGGGTTGGGCGTTGCAATGGTTGCGGATGCTGTTGGCAGGGGCTGCCATGGTGGTGGCCTGCTACTGGTTGTCGTTGCAGACGGTGGTGTGGAATGAGGCCGGGGTGTGGTCGCGGGTTGGCTGGCTGTCGCTGATTGTTGCTGCCGGCGTGGTGATTTATCTGTCGTCACTGGTGGTGTTAGGTTTGCGGGTGCGCCATCTGCGCCGTTAAGGCGTCTGCCTGGCGCTTCGTTTTACTCGCTCCGGTCTGCATCGCCGATGGTGTGCCTGGTTTTGATTTGGCGTGAAGCATGCTGGCCTGTTGCGTGCAGCGTAGTGGTGTTCCTGTATAATCGGGCGTCTTTTGAGATGAGGGTGAGATGCGACTGATTCGCGGCATTCACAATCTGCGCGACACGCATCGCGGCTGTGTGGCCACCATCGGCAATTTCGATGGGGTGCATCAGGGTCACCAGCGCATTCTGGATCAAGTGATCGCAGAGGCCCGTCGTCGTGGTTTGAAATCCACGGTGATGTTGTTTGAGCCGCAGCCTCAGGAATTCTTTTCTCCCCAGACCGCGCCGCCGCGACTGATGTCGCTGCGCGACAAGTTGATCGCTCTGCGCGAGGCCGGTGTGGATCAGGTGCTGTGCGTGCGCTTTGATGAGCGTTTTCGCTCTCTAACCGCCCAGGCCTTCGTGAAAGCCCTGTTGGTGGATGGCCTGGGCGTGGAATATCTGGTGGTTGGGGATGATTTCCGTTTCGGTTGTGGCCGGGACGGTGATTTCGCCTACCTGCAGCAGGCCGGCCAGCAGTTCGGCTTTGCGGTGACGGATACCGCTACCTGTGAGGTCGACGGTGAGCGGGTGTCCAGTACGCGGGTGCGGGCGGCGCTGTGTGACGGCGATTTTGCTCTGGCAGAGCGCTTGCTGGGGCGACCTTTTGCCATCAGTGGGCGGGTGCGCCATGGTGACAAGATCGGTCGGACCCTCGGCCTGCCCACGGTGAATCTGGCACTGAAGCGGTTGCAGTCTCCCTTGCACGGCGTCTTCGCGGTGACGGTCACCGGTGCCGGGCTAACCGATCAGCCGGGGGCGGCCAATATGGGCACGCGGCCCACGGTGAATGGCACGGAAAACCGTCTGGAGGTCTACCTGCTGGATTACAGTGATTCGGCGGGTGGTGCTGGTTCGGACGACACGCAGCACACGCATCAAGACAGCCTTTATGGCGCACACCTGACTGTGGCCTTCTGCCATTATGTGCGCCCGGAAGAAAAATTCGCGGATCTGGACCAGCTCAAGACTGCCATCCGGCAGGATGTGGACGCGGTTCGGGCTTTTTTTGATATGCCTACGGTGTAATAAGCGGAATCATGACGGACTACAAGGCAACGCTAAACCTTCCCCAAACCGGCTTTCCGATGAAAGCCGGCCTGTCCCAGCGTGAACCTGCGCGGCTCAAAGAGTGGCAGCAAAAGCAGCTGTACCAGAAGATTCGCGAGACCTTTGCCGGTCGGCCCAAGTTCATTCTTCATGATGGTCCTCCCTACGCCAACGGCGATATTCATATCGGCCACGCGGTGAACAAGATCCTCAAGGACATGATCGTCAAGTCCCGCACCTTGGCGGGCTTCGACGCGCCCTATGTGCCGGGCTGGGATTGCCATGGTCTGCCCATCGAGCTGATGGTGGAGAAGAAAGTCGGCAAGGCCGGACACAAGGTGGACGCCGGTACCTTCCGCAAGAAATGCCGCGAATACGCCAGCAAACAGGTGGCCGGACAGAAGTCCGACTTTATGCGTCTGGGCGTGTTTGGCGACTGGGATAACCCCTACCTGACCATGGATTTTGCCTTCGAGGCGAACATCATCCGCTCGCTGGGCAAGATTGTGGACAACGGCCACCTGCAGCAGGGCTTCAAGCCGGTGCATTGGTGTCTGGATTGCGCCTCCGCGTTGGCGGAAGCGGAAGTAGAATACGAAGACAAAACCTCGCCGGCCATCGATGTGGCATTCCCGGTGGTGGATGTGGCGGACTTTGTTGCCCGCTCAGGCATTGAAGCCAGCGCTCCGGCGCTGGTGATCTGGACCACCACCCCCTGGACTCTGCCGGCCAACCGGGCGGTGGCAGTGCACCCGGAGCTGGATTATCTGCTGCTTTCCGGCGAGCAGGACGGCGTGGCCCGTGAGCTGCTGGTGGCGGAGGCGTTGGCCGATGATCTGGTGGCACGCTGGGGGTTGGTCAATGTGTCCCGTTCGGCCACCGTCACCGGCAGCAAGCTGGAAATGATGGCTTTGCAGCATCCCTTCCTGGAGGCCCAGGTGCCAGTGATCTTCGGTGAGCACGTCACCACCGACGCCGGTACCGGCCTGGTGCACACCGCCCCGGGCCATGGTGCCGATGACTTTGTGGTGGGCAAGCAGTACGACCTGGATCCGATCAGCCCGGTGCTGGATAACGGCCTGTTCCGCGACGATCTGCCCGTGGTGGGTGGCCTGCATGTGAGCAAGGCCAACGAGCCGGTGATCGAGGCGCTGAAAGACAGCGGCAACCTGGTCAAGTTGGCGAAAATTGAACACAGCTACCCGCATTGCTGGCGTCATAAAACGCCGCTGATTTTCCGTGCCACGGCGCAGTGGTTTGTGTCCATGGATCAGGCGGGCCTGTTGCCCCGCGCCCGTCAGGAAGTCGACAAGGTGCAGTGGCTGCCCGAGTGGGGCAAGGCGCGCATTGAAGGCATGCTCACCGATCGTCCCGACTGGTGTATTTCCCGTCAGCGCACCTGGGGTGTGCCGATTGCCCTTTTTGTTAATAAGGAAACCAGCGAGCTGCACCCGGATACGCCGGCCCTGATCGAGCAAGTGGCCGAGCGAGTAGAGAAAGCAGGCATTGATGCCTGGTTTGATCTGGAGCCGGCGGAGCTGCTGGGTGAAGACGCGGACCAGTACAGCAAGGTCACCGATACCCTGGACGTGTGGTTCGATTCCGGTGTGACCCATTATTGCGTGCTGGACCAGCGCGAGCAGCTGCGCGCGCCGGCGGACCTGTATCTGGAAGGCTCGGATCAGCATCGTGGCTGGTTCCAGTCGTCACTGCTGACCAGCCTGGCGATTCGCGACGCAGCCCCATACAGCACCGTGTTGACCCATGGTTTCACCGTGGACGAGCACGGTCGCAAGATGTCCAAGTCAGTGGGCAACGTGATTGCCCCACAGGAAGTCTGGAATGACCTGGGTGCGGATATTCTGCGCCTGTGGGTCTGCGCCACCGATTACCGGGGCGAGATGTCCGTGTCCAAGGATATCCTCAAGCAGATGGGCGACAGCTATCGCCGTATCCGCAATACCAGCCGTTTCCTGCTCTCCAACCTGAGCGGTTTCGAGCCTGGGACGGATGCGCTGCAGCCGGAGCAAATGCTGGCGCTGGACCGCTACATCGTGGACCGGGCGTTGCAAGTCCAGGGCGAGATCGAAGACCTGTACGACGGCTACCACTTTCATCAGGTTTATCAGAAGCTGCATAACTTCTGCGCGCTGGATCTGGGCGGTTTTTACCTGGATATCATCAAGGATCGCCAGTACACGACCCAGGCTGATTCCGTGGCACGGCGCTCCTGCCAGACGGCTTTGTACCATATCGCCCAGGCGCTGGTGCGCTGGATGGCGCCGGTGCTCAGCTTTACCGCCGAGGAAATCTACGAGAACCTGCCCGGCGAGCGGCTCGATTCCGTGTTCCTGGCCGAATGGTACGACGGCCTGTTTGCGCTGGCCGGCGATGCCGATATGGGCCGGGTGTTCTGGGACAAGGTGCAGGACGCCAAGCAGGCAGTGAACAAGGCCATCGAAGGGGCCCGTGCTGCCAAGTTGATCAAGGGTAGCCTGAGCGCTGAGGTGGTGCTGTTTGTGGACTCTGAGCAGAGTGCGTTGTTACAGCGTCTGGGCGATGAATTGCGTTTTGTCACCATTACTTCTGCCGCTGTGCTCAAGCCATTGGCAGAAGCCCCGGCAGAGTTGGAAGACACTGCTGTGGCGGGATTGAAAGTACAGGTGCTGGCCTCGGATCACAGCAAGTGTGCTCGCTGCTGGCATCACCAGCCGGACGTAGGTAGCCACGCTGATCATCCGGAGCTGTGTGGGCGCTGTATCACCAATGTGGATGGTGACGGCGAGGTGCGACACTATGCCTGATAATACGTCGAGTGCCGGACGCCAGATGCCGGACAGTGCAAAAAAACGGCTGCCTGGCCAGCTATCCTGGTTATGGCTGACGGCGCTGATTATCGCGCTGGACCAATGGACCAAGCATGAAGTGGTGGCGGTGTTTTCTCTGTATGAGCGGCTGGAAGTCTTTCCGCACTTCAACCTGACCCTGGCCTATAACAGCGGTGCCGCATTCAGCTTTCTGGCCGATGCGGGCGGTTGGCAGCGCTGGTTCTTTACGGCTATTGCGGTGGGCGCCTCGGTGATGATTCTGATCTGGCTGGCCCGGCTTACCGCTGCCGAGAAACTGCAAGGGGTGGCCCTGTCGCTGATTCTTGCCGGTGCCCTGGGCAATTTCTATGATCGATTGGTGCTGGGGCATGTGGTGGATTTTCTCGACTTCTACTGGGGCGATTATCATTTTCCGGCCTTCAATATTGCTGACACCGCCATCACTATCGGTGCCGGATTGATTCTGCTGGATATGCTGCTGGGAGCCAGAAAGGAGCCCAAAGACAATGACTGAATTACTGCGAGCAGGCCCGGAAACCCGGATTACCCTGCATTTTGCCGTGCGCCTGATGGACGGCACGGACCTGGACTCCACCTTTGATGGTGAGCCCGCCTCTTTTGTGTGGGGCGATGAGTCCCTGCTGCCGGGCTTTGAAAATGCCATTCGTGGTCTCAAGGCCGGTGATCGTCGCAGCGTTTTTCTGGAAGCCGCCAAGGCGTTCGGCGAGTATAACGAGCAGAATGTGCAGCATTTCACCCGCGACACCTTCGCCGAGCACGATTCCCTGGAGCCCGGCATGGTGCTGAGTTTCGCCGATGCGGCCGGTGCCGAACTGCCAGGCGTGATCGCCAAGGCGGACGATGAGTGGGTGATGGTGGATTTCAATCATCCGCTGGCAGGCCGGGATCTCACCTTTGAAGTGGAAATTATCGGTATCGAGCGTCACGCCCCCGAGCAGCCATTTAAAATCAGTTGATAGTTGACAGTGGAAAGTTGACAGTTAACTGAAGAGAAGTCATTGCTGGTATCGGCATTCGTTTGGCGGAAGGCCGTTGGTTTTCCGCTATCAATTATCAACTATCAACTGTCAACTGCTTATGGAAGTTCGTCTCGCTAATCCCCGTGGCTTCTGTGCTGGCGTGGATCGTGCCATCGATATCGTCAACCGCGCCCTGGAGGTATTCGGCCCGCCGATCCATGTCCGTCACGAAGTGGTGCATAACCGCTATGTGGTGGAAGACCTGCGTCAGCGAGGTGCCGTGTTTGTGGAAGAACTGCACGAAGTGCCGGACGACGCCATTGTCATTTTCAGCGCCCACGGCGTCTCCAAAGCGGTGCAGGAAGAGGCCGAGCGGCGCCAGCTGCAGGTTTTCGATGCCACCTGCCCGCTGGTCACCAAGGTGCATATGGAAGTCATTCGGTATGCCCGTGAAGGCCGTGAAAGCATCCTGATTGGTCATGCTGGCCATCCAGAAGTGGAAGGCACCATGGGCCAGTACGATACATCCTATGGGGGCGACATCTATCTGGTGGAAGACGAAGCCGACGTGGCAAGCCTGACGGTGCGCGATGAAAGCAAACTGGCTTTCGTCACCCAGACCACCCTGAGTGTGGATGATACCGCCAGAGTCATTGATGCCCTGCGCCAGCGTTTTCCGGCGATCCTTGGCCCCAAACGCGAAGATATCTGCTACGCCACCACCAACCGCCAGGATGCCGTACGCCAGCTGGCGCTGGAGTGTGGTCTGGTGCTGGTGGTCGGCTCGGTAAACAGTTCCAACTCCAACCGGCTGCGTGAGCTGGCCGAACGCTGTGGTGCGGATGCCTACCTGATTGACGAGCCGTCGCAGATTGATGCGGACTGGCTGAAAGGTAAAGCCTCTGTTGGTGTCACCGCCGGCGCCAGCGCCCCTGAGGACCTGGTGCAGCAGGTCGTTGCTACACTCAAGAGCTTGGGAGGCAAAGACGCCGAAGAAATCCCCGGCCGTGAAGAAAACATCCGCTTCTCCATGCCCAAGGCGCTACGCCCGTAGCGCCTGTCCCGTCTTTTAGACCGTCCATTCTTCCGCAGCCAAGCCTAGTTCTTTTGGCTAAGCAAAAAAATGCTCTAGTCTACGATTAAAGTGTGAGACCTCTCACACACTAAAGTACCAAAATTCATTATTTTTCAGCAGCTTATACCGTTCGGGTGCGGCAAGGCCCCACTGGTCTCCATTCAATTGATGGTCGGCGGCGCATTGCTAAAGTGATATCCACGTCTATTAAGAATCACTTGGGGCAGGGATGAAGAAACAGGAATCCGGTTTTTCACTGGTCGAGCTAATAGTGTCTTTGCTGGTGTTGAGCGTGTTGTTGGCCTATGCCATTCCTTCTTACCAAAGAGTGACGGCCAGTAATGCGTTGCGCTCCACGGTGGCTGACATGATTACAGCACTGAAAATGGCCAAGATGCAGTCCGTGAGTTTGCGCCAGCAGGTCAGTGTCACGCCGGAGACGGGCACTGACTGGCAAACCGGCTGGGTATTGGATTTTCCTGGAGGCAGTGTAGAAAAAGATCAAACCTTTTTGCCTGCCGGGGATGTGGTGGTTACCCAAACGCTGGGATCCGCCGGGCCGGTATTCAAGCCGGATGGTTTCACCAGCAACACCCCGGTGGCGTTCCGGTTGTGCAACGCGAAAGCCGGGGATAGTGGTCGACTGGTCAGCGTGTCAGTCGTGGGGCGAGTCAGTAGCGAGGATGTCAGTTGCAGCCCATGAGAAAACAACAGCAAGTACAAAAAGTACACACCCAAAGAGGTGTTGGTCTGGTGGAGGTTCTGGTTGCATTGCTGATACTGGCAATTGGAGTACTGGGGTATGCCGGTTTGCAGTTGGCGGCCTTGAAAGGCGCAGAAGAAGCCAATAACCGCTCCCAGGCAACCCTGATCAGCCAGGATGCACTGGAAAGAATTGAATCCAACCGGGCTGAACGAGCCACATACCTTGCGACTGCAAGCTGGCCTGACGCTCCGGTAACACCGGGCGGGGACCCTGAAACTGGCTGCCAAGGGGCAGACTGTTCTGCTGCACAGATGGCCGCGCTGGATATTGCCCAGCTGGCCTGGCTTTCCGGAAATCAGCTGCCAAATGGTCGTGTGCAGGCAGCCCCTTGCAACGGCAACAGCATGAGTTGCGTCATTGTGAGCTGGGGAAAAATGGAGCCGGATGATTGTCTTACCGCGACGGGTATCAACATGGATGAATCTGCAACGTGTGTGGTGCTGGAGGTGTCGCGATGAGAGTTGCACAGAAAGGTTTTAGCCTGGTGGAATTAATGGTCGCCTTGGTGCTCGGTTTGATTGTTACAGCGGCGGCTATCCAGCTTTTTATTACCAATCAGAAAACGTTCGTACTTCAGCAAACTGCGTCGCAGCTGCAGCAGGATAGTCAGCAGGTAATGCGGTTCATGATTAGGGATCTACGTAAAGCGGGTCTTATTTGGGATACGGTCACTGCGACTAGGGATATGGGCATACAGTTTTCTAACTGGAGTGGAGAAATTCCCGCTTCTGCAGAGGGTACGGATAATGATCGCCTGACTCTGGCCTATAACGGAAAAAGTGATTGTGCTGGTAATACGGTGGCGGATTGGACAGAAGTGGCGACAACCTATTACGTAGATGATGAAAGCCTGTATTGCAAGGGTAGCCTTGATACCAATGTAGTGGTTGAGCTGGTTCCGGGAGTGGAAAGTTTTCAGGTCTTGTACGGCATTGACACCAATAGCGATGGAGCCTTGGGGGTGTCGCGTTATGTGACGCAAGACCAAGTGCCGGCAGATACTCCCGTTGTGGCGGTGAAAATAGGGTTGCTGCTGTCCCGGGCAAATGATGCATTGCCTGAAAGTGATGGGACCAGGGAGTTTCATATTCTGGGTGAGACCTTGACAGAGCCAGCGGATCGCGCAATGAGAAAGGCACTTAGCACCACGGTGCGGTTGAGAAATTATGATTGGGATGCAATTTGATATGACGAAGGTGGAGCAATGAACAAGCAAACGGGTGCTGCACTTCTGGTGGCCTTGCTCATTCTGGTGGCGATATCTTTGCTGGGTATCTCGGCCATGAAAACCAGTATGTTTTCCTCCAGGGTATCAACCGGTATGCAGGCCGATGCCATGGTGTTCGAAGGCGCAGAGAGTGCCATTGTTGAGGCGTATGAAGAACTTGATGGCATGAGCACGATTAATCTCTCCAACTTTTTGGGCGGGGACGTTATGACCCGGTGTGTGGTGTCTGACAACCCTCGCAAGGATGGATTGTGTGCGGGTGCTGATTTTATGGATAGTCGTGGTTTGCTCAAGGCGAGTTCAACCTCGCAAGTGAATGGCTTCAGGCTGATTTCCGGTGCGCAGATAAGCTCTACGGGTAATGGCGGGACCTTCGTGGATTACCAGGTGGAAATATCAGGAAACAGCGAGATGGCAACGTTTAATATTGGCGATTTGCATGTGCAGGAATTGCTCAAACGTGGGATTTTGCCAAGTGCTGAAATTCAATAAGGCAGGGGGATAGAACGATGATGTCAGTAAATAGGCTTGCCACAATGCTGTGTCTGGCTCTTTGCCTTCCGATGGCAAATGTATATGCCGATGACACTGAAATTTTCTTTGCGGATGCGGATGCGGACAATAACCAAAATGCGCCGGCTGCCAATGTCATGGTAATGCTGGATAGCTCAGGCAGTATGGCCTGGTGTGAAACCAGTAATTGTCAGCCGGGCGAAGTGCAGCGCATTGATATGACCAAAGAAGCATTCAGCGATATGGTGGATGCGCTGCCGGACCGGGTCAACATGGGGCTTGGTCGTTTTCATAATGGCAATGATGGCAAGGTGATTTTTCCCGTCTCAGAGATGACTGACGGGGGGCGCGCGGCGATCAAATATGCGGTGAATGAAATTTTCCCGACGGGGGGAACGCCGACCTTTACAGCCTACAATGAAATGGGTCGTTATATGCTGGGTAAAGATGCCATTACCAGTAATGGGTTTCCGCAAAACGCCTGTGTGGACATGAGTATTGAAAAAAATTGTGTCACACAACCGGTAACAAATAACCAAGGTGACTTCGTGTATGAAGGGCCTTGGATTAGCGCGCCTGCGTTGACCAGCTGCCAGAACCTTCCTCAGCAGTTTGAGAATTATGATTGCCGTATTTCTTACGGGAATTACCAGCCTTCCGGCGGAGCCTGTGATCCAAACGATGGTAGCTGTGATGTTCGCTATGAAGGGCCGTTTGAGCCTCTAACATCGGGAAGCTGTGATGCAACAAATGAAAATTGTCGTGTTACCAGTTGGTCAAGCTGGAGTGCTTGGGGCACAGGTGGTTCCAACTATTGTAGCAATAATTCCAAGAATCAGGGGTGGTGCCAAGAGCAAACCAGAACAGAGCGAGTTTGTGTCTGGATTTTTTGTCGAGATGTTACGGAGTACCGAAAGCGTACAGCTACAAGCTTTGAGCTTCGTGCCCCAGTGTATTACGAGCGAAGCGAGGAAGTTCAGGTACGCGCCGTAAAACTGGAGCAAGTATGTGGCCAGCCAACAACAACCTGTAATAGCTACGCGCCGATTTATTCCAACGGTGACTATATTTCACCAATGAATTCAGCCAATCAATGTGAGCGCAATTATGTGGTCATGATGACAGATGGTGAGCCCAGTGGTGACGACGGTGTGAATGACAACCCCAGCGATGATCGTTTGCCTAACTGTGACGACAATAACTTTAGCGAAAGTGATAGTTACTTCTGCCAACGTAAGCTTGCGGCGGCGATGAATCAGTCCAAATATGAAGAGCACGAAAGGGTAAAAACCTACACCGTTGGGCTCTACATGGATGAGTACAGCCTTGATAACGATAACGTTATCTACCTGGACGATGTGGCCGAGGCTGGGGGGGGCGAAACCTTTAATGCTGAGTCCGGTTCCGAGCTTGCTGCTGCATTCATGAATATTATCGACCTGGTTGATGAACAGTCCCGTTCGGTCTCTTCTCCTGGTGTTGCGGTTAACCAGATGAATCGTTTTGAACACCTGGATCAGCTGTATTACTCTATTTTCCAGCCTGCGATTAGCAGCTTCTGGGAAGGTAATTTGAAAAAATACGAGCTGGAAGGTGATGAAATTCACGGCCAGAATGGCAATGCGATCAGTGACAATACAGGCTATTTTACCGCCACTTCCAGAAGTTTCTGGAGTGATGAAACTGATGGTTATGACGCCACAAAAGGGGGGGCAAGAGGGGAACTGGAAACTAACGGTCATACCCTTTTCTATACGGATGCAAATACGGGAAGTAACTCGACGCTGCCCAGGCTTGATTGGGACAAGATCAACACCGATGAAGGTAAACCCAAGACCTTCTTTGGCCTGGATGCCACAGCCAGCGATGAAATGACCCAGGACTTGGTGACGAAGCTGAGGAGTCTGTGGGCTGACCCTATGCACAGCGTGCCCGTGTTGGTGAACTATGGTGGTACGAGTGACGATGCCAATGATCAGAATAATGTGGTTTTTGTGTCCACCAACGGAGGTATGCTGCACGCCATCAATGCCAAAAATGGTTCAGAAGAATTCACTTTCATGCCCTATGAAATGATTTCCAAGGCCAATCAGTTTACGACGCACCGTCCTGGCCTGAAGGATAACAAGCGCCAGGTTTATGGGCTGGATGGTAGTTGGGTGGCCTGGCGCCGCCCAGGTAGTAATGCGGATAATAGCCCTTCAGCGGTTTACTTGTATGGTGGCATTCGCCGTGGCGGTCGTAGCTATTACGCTCTGGATGTATCGAACCTGAATGCGCCGAAGCTTAAATGGCAAATTACGGGTGGTGCGGGTGACTTTGAAAAACTGGGTCAAACCTGGTCAACACCTACCTTGACCCAGATACCCGTTGGTGAAGATGTGCTGCCGGTGTTGGTGTTTGGTGGCGGCTACAGCCCGGCGGATCACGACCGTACCGAGAATTTTGATGCGGAAGATCGTAGCACGGAAGATGAGATGGGTAATGCCATCTACATCGTGAATGCGCAGACCGGTGATCTGGTGTGGTCTGCTTCTGGTGATGATGTAGCATCCATGAAATGGGCTATTCCCAGCAGTATTTCAGTCGTCGACAAAAACCTGGATGGCGCTGCCGACCACCTTTATTTTGGTGACTTGGGTGGACAGGTGTTCCGCGTTGATATCGACCAGACTGGTGATAGGAATATGGCCGTCCACCGCTTGGCTGATTTTGGCGGTGATGATGAAAATCATCGTCGCTTCTACGAAGCGCCAGCTATTACCTATGTAAAAGAAGGCTTCAATGAGTTTTTATCGGTGGCCATCGGCTCAGGATATCGTGCGCATCCAAAAGATAAAGACATCGAAGAAGCCTTTATTGTTTTTAATGACGAGAAGGCATTCAGTAATCCGTCTGCGCCGGACAAGGTACTTGGTCTCAGTGACTTGAGCGAGATTTCCCGTACCGGAACGGAAGGTGCGGACACCTCCAAGCCGGGTTGGTTCTACAAGTTGAACGCCTTGGACGGTGAAAAAGCGCTGTCATCCCCGTCGGTGATCAATGGTGTGGTTCGCTTCAGTTCTTATTCGCCCGTAGCAAGCAGTAATCCAGACAACCCATGTGCGGTTAGTCTGGGTACCTCTTTTATTCATACGGTGGCTCTCAAGGACGGTGCGCCTGCAGCCCTAAATGATGGCGACGTCACCAGCCGTAGTGAGGAGTTGAAGCAGCAGACATTGCCGCCAACCCCGGTGCTGCTTACCAATGAGGAGGGTGAAGTGAAGGTTGTGGTTGGTACGGAGGTTGTCGGGGACGATGATCTTGGCAATATGGGCTTGCGCAAAACCCGCTGGTACCAGATGTCCGAAGATACTGCTGCGCCTGGATCGTAAGGAGGGTGGATATGTATCGAGCAAAGAACAATAGGCTAAATCAGCAGGGGTTTACGCTGATCGAGCTGTTTATTGTGGTTCTGATTATCGGTGTGTTAGCGGCAGTTGCTTACCCAAGCTACACCAGCCATGTTGAATCTACTCGCCAGTCAGCTGTAAAGGCGCAAATCATGGAGCTGGCTGCTGCGATGGAGGCGTTCCGTTCGCGAAATTTTTCGTATAGCGGTGCGGCCTCCGACACAGCGATTACCTCCAGAACTGCGAATGACTTCTATACGGTGTCAGTTACCGTGGATGCGAGTGATGTCCAAAGCTATACAATTGCTGCGGTGCCTGTTGCAGCAAAAAACATGAATGGCACTGAAACATTCATGCTTAATGAGCAAGGCGAGACCTGTATGAAAGTGGCTGCAACTTGCAGTATGGCTACGGATCACTCTTGGTGAAATTGCTTCAGAATTTGGGGGCGTAAGCCCCTGTTTCTATGTCTGCTTATGTTACGGGCAGAGGTTCCCCGGTAGCGCTTCAATTCTCGTTCTTCCGATCCAGTTCATTACGATTTTCCTGCCAGCATGGTTGTTGCAAATATAAAAGCTGCCGTTTTGGAAATGGCTGATGCCGCTGCTATGGAAGACAAGAGAGTTTCCATTAAACCTTTTCCACTCAAGGGTTGTATTACCTGGGAAGTTGAGTGACTCGATAACTTCTCCGGTCTCTAGTTGACCGTTTTGGTTGTCGTCCCTTCCCATTATCAGTGAATCTGTTTGATTGAATGTTGAGCATCCGGTGTTCCCTGCGCAGATCATTCGCTGTGACCGGTCACTGAGTGCGCCTGCACGGGCTTTCAGTATGAGGTTGTGGACAGAGTAGGCCGACGAGATAACTTGGTATCTTGGGATGAAATCGGTGAACAGCGTATGGGTAATGGTTGCGAATATGGCCAGAATAGCTGCAGACACAAGAGCTTCGAGGAGCGTGAAGCCTTTAGAGGCGATTTTGTGACGTTTTTTCATATGCCTTTAGCCCTAAAATTATCTGGTTGTCAGATGCTATCCGGGTTTTTAACGAAGGCGTGTGGTAATGTTGCTTCACTTCTTATAGGTAATAGTCCCCTTGATTCATGTCTGATGTGCTCGTATTAGGTGGAGGCATTGTCGGCCTCTTGAGTGCGCTTGAACTCACAAAGCGTGATCTCAGTGTAACCGTGATTGATGGCGGTCCGCCGCCGGCATCCTGGGCTGGCGGTGGAATTCTTTCCCCCTTGTTCGCGTGGCGTCATTCTTCTTTTCTCAATCGGTTGACCCACGATGGAGTGAGCCGCTATCAAACTCTGGTGTTAATGCTTGAGGAATCCGGTTTTCTGGACCGCAAGGCGGTCCTGCACTTGGGTGGCATGTGGGTCCAGGTGGCGGGGGCGGAGTTGACTCGTGCGCAGAGGTGGGCTGAG
>NZ_LWEZ01000057.1:0-2198 GCF_001634945.1 Alcanivorax sp. HI0044 | reverse complement strand
GGCAGACGTTGAAGCGGCCAATATCGGCCAGAATCAGCCGGTGCAGGTTATCGCCGTGGATTCCCGTGACCAGAGCGCCTTCGGCACCCGCGGCGGCGTCTACAAGGAAACCGCCCTGGTGCAACCTGCCAACGACGTGAAAGCCGCCATTGAAGACGCCGTGCGCAAGGGGCTGCAAACCCAGGGCTTTAACGCCTTCAACGCCGGTGCCGACGCCACCCGCCTGGAAGTGCGCCTGGAACAGCTGGACTACGTGCCTGAGGAAGGCTCAGTAGTGAATGAAGTCACCCTGTCGCTGACGCTTCTCGCCGAAGCCACCCGCGGTGATGTGGTGCACACCGGCACTTACAAGAGCAGCGTGGTCCACGATCTGCCGCTCACCCCCACCGCCGACCGCAACCAGGCCATGGTCAACGAGATCCTCAGCGGCGCCATCACCCGCATGCTCAACGATCCCGAGATGCAGCGCTTCCTGGCAGGCAACAATACCCCCTGATGCCCGCCAACCGCGTTGTCATCTATTATTGCAGCCAGTGCAACTGGCTGCTGCGTAGCGGCTGGTATGCGCAGGAGCTGCTCGCCACCTTCAGTGATGAACTGGACGAAGTGGCCCTGCAATCGGGCACCGGCGGCGTGTTCTGGATTGAGGCCAACGGACAACCAATCTGGGACAGGAAAAAGGATGGCGGCTTTCCGGAAATCACCGAGCTGAAACGACGGGTACGGGATGCAGTCTGCCCGGAGCGGGCGCTCGGACATATAGATCGCAAGGACATCTGATAACACCACCCCTCCAATCGCGCTGTAGGAGCGTCGCTGGCGGCGCGATAACCAGAGTTTCGAGTTGCGAGAAGCGAGTTTCGAAAGGCAAACCCCAAAACACGGCAAAGCCCGATGATTTTCGCTTCTCGCTTCTCACTTCTCGTAACTCGGGACTGGGCTATTCATTCTCCGGCCGCACCTCCACCTGCGGCTCTTCACTGCCAAACGGCACCGCCACCGTGAACAACAGCGGCTGGCAGCACACCTGGCAATCCTCCACGTACTCCTGCTCTTCCACCGAGGGATCCACCAACACCTCGATGGCCTCCCAGCAATGTGGACACTGAACCGTCACCGGCAACAACCCCGCCATTAACGCCCTCCTGTGGTTACCACATCGTCGGTCAACGCCAACTCGGCAATCCAGGCCGGCTGCTGATTGTCTGGCCAGGGCTCAGGCTGCCCCTGCCCCCACACCGGCCCAGGCCAGCAAGGGTCATCCGCAAAGCGGGCGATGATATGCACATGCAGCTGCGGCACCATGTTCCCCAGCGCACCGATGTTGATCTTGTCTGCGCCGGTTACCTGTTCAAGCTGGCCTGCCAGCGTATTCACCTGTGCCAGCAACGCCTGCTGCTCATCCACAGGCATATGGTGCCACTCGCGCAGTCCGTCCCGCTTGGGGACCACCACAATCCAGGCAAATCGCTGATCGTTCATCCACCGCAACCAGCAAAGCTCTGTTTCTCCCAAAGCCCGGGTGTCGGCAGCAAGACGAGGATGAAGCGAGGCCATAATCTCTCCTTAAGCAATACAACCCATGGCACCACAGACCGGATTCAAGCACCAACCCAGCATCCAGCCTTACGGCTCAGGCGCCACGCTATGGGCGATAATCTGACGGACTACGCGCAGTCCAGCGGCGGAACGCGCGGGCAAAATTCGACGCATCGGAATACCCCAGCGTCATCGCAATTTCGTCCACGGTTTTTTCGGACTGGGTGAGATATTCCACCGCCAGCCCTTTGCGCAGCCCATCCAGCACTTCCTGGTAACTGGTGCCCAGCTGCTGCAGCTTGCGCTTCAGGGTCCGCGATGACATATGCAGCTCGCCGGCCACTTCTTCCACCCCGGGGAAACGGCCACCACCGCCCAGAATGATCCGCCGCACCTGCCCCAGCAACGGCGGCGGCAGCTTGATGCTGGCCATTTCCTGTTCACACTGGTCCGCAGCCATTCTCGCCAGGCGCGGATCCGCAAACTGCAGTGGATACTGCATCCGCTCCACCGGGAAACGCATCTGGTTATAGGCACAATCGAAATACACCGGCACCGGCATCACCGGGCGCATGCGCGCAAAGTAATCGGGTTCCGGGTAGGAAAAACGCAACTCACCAATCACATCCAGCCCGGGCACCAGTTTTTCACCCATGAAA
>NZ_LWEZ01000056.1:0-567 GCF_001634945.1 Alcanivorax sp. HI0044 | reverse complement strand
TCCAGCATTGTCTGGTACGCGTCGCTCCCCACCGCAATCTGTTGCCAGTCGGCGAAACGCTCCCGTAACAGGGAGGCCGGCAGCCCTGCAGGAAGATCCGTGAGCGGCAAGCTGATCCGTGCCCGCGGCGGCGCCCCCTCGTCAAGCGGCTCGGTTTGCTCCCCCTCGACCCGCGCCATACCCGGCAACACAACCGACTCCCCGGCTCCGGGCCCTGCCGTCACCACCAGTTCCCGGGCATCCGCATCGGCATAGCGCACCAGTTGCAGGTCCTCCTGCAGCACCAGCCCAACCTCGAACTGGTAGGAGGTAACCACATGCCCTTTGTTGCCCTCTTTCTGGCGGTCGGTCACCGCCAGCGACTCCACCTGCCAAACGCTCAGATTGTTATCCTGCAAGGCTTGGCGAACCTGCTGTTCCAGATACTCATGGCCGCTGTCATCACTGCAGCCCGCCACAAAGAGTCCCAGTAGCCCGGCAGCTATTATCCCTATCAGGGTGGGTTTTCTTCTCATGGTCCCCTCGCTTTCCTGACGTGTCCGCCTAATACGCGCCTTTTTGCTCATT
>NZ_LWEZ01000055.1:0-818 GCF_001634945.1 Alcanivorax sp. HI0044 | reverse complement strand
TGCAAACCCGTGACGGCTTTCTGGTAGTCACCCTGTTCTGGTCCGTGCTCGGCGTTATCGGCGCGCTGCCACTGATCATCAGTGACGACGTCCCCGTGGGCTTCACCGATGCGGTATTCGAATCCGTCTCCGGGCTTACCACCACCGGCGCCACCATTTTATCCGGCATCGATTTTCTGCCCAAATCGGTGCTCTTCTACCGCCAGCAACTGCAGTGGCTGGGCGGCATGGGTGTAGTGGTACTGGCCGTGGCTATCCTGCCCATGCTCGGCATCGGTGGCATGCAGCTCTACAAGGCGGAAATCCCCGGCCCCATGAAAGACGCCAAGCTCACCCCACGCATTGCGGAAACCGCCAAGGCCCTGTGGTTTATCTACCTGTTCATTACCATTGCTTGCGCCTTACTCTACTGGGCATTTGGCATGACCATGTTCGATGCCATCTGCCACAGCTTCAGCACCGTATCCACTGGCGGCTTTTCCACCCATGACGCTTCCATGGCTTACTGGGACAACCCCCTGATCGACTGGACCGCCACCGCCTTTATCTTGATCGGCGGGCTCAACTTTGCCCTGCACTTTGCCATGTGGCGTGGCCGCTCACTGTTTGCCTACCTGCGGGATCCGGAATTTCGTTTCTTCATCGGTCTTTTCCTGATCTATACCGCCATCATCACCGCCGGCTTGCTGTTCTTTCATTATGACTTTACCTTCGATGACGCCCTTCGCCACTCTGCCTTTCAGGTCGCCTCATTCAGCACCGGGACCGGGCTGACCAGCACCAATGCCGCCGCCTTCCCGGGGTTTATTCCGTTTTTG
>NZ_LWEZ01000054.1:0-672 GCF_001634945.1 Alcanivorax sp. HI0044 | reverse complement strand
TCGTTACCCACTCTATGGGTGGCATTCTGCTGCGCCAGTACCTCAGCGAACACACCATTCCCCGCCTTGGCCGAACCGTCATGCTCGGCCCGCCCAATCAGGGCAGCGAAGTGGTGGACCGCCTGGGTGCCTGGGCGCCATTCCAATGGTTCAACGGCCCTGCCGGCAGCCAGATGGGCACCGGCCCGGACAGCCTCCCCAACCAGCTCGGCCCGGTGGATTTCCCGGTCGGTATCATCGCCGGCAATCAGACCATCAATTTCCTGCTCTCCACGCAACTACCCGGACCTAACGATGGCAAGGTCACCGTAGAAAGAACCAAAGTCGAAGGCATGCAGGACCATCTGGTGCTGCCGGTGACGCATCCGTTCATGATGCGTAACGGAGAGGTGATTGCGCAGGTAAAGATATTCCTGGCGGAAGGGCGGTTTGATTATCCGTGAATGCACGAAGCCTGCGGGGCTGTGGGCTCCTTAGACATAGGCTCCTTTCGCTTTTAGCGATGCTGCTTTTTTGAGCAGTGTTATTCGTTTCGGGGAATGGAGAAGGCAACATATCGAATCATGCCCTGACAAGCTGGTTTGTAACGTACTGACTTTTCTGCTTTTATCTTACAATATGCAAATTTTATAAATGTGATATGAAGCCGGCGCGTTCATTGGATATTCGAGC
>NZ_LWEZ01000053.1:0-1160 GCF_001634945.1 Alcanivorax sp. HI0044 | reverse complement strand
AAAGCCCTGCCGTGGATCGGCGCCTACGAAGACTGGAACGTGGACATTGGCCTGGAATGCGGCCTGAAAGGTCACGCCCAGATCGGTAAAGGCATGTGGGCCATGCCCGACGAAATGGCGCAGATGATGGCCAACAAGGCCGGTCACCCGAAAGCCGGTGCCAACTGTGCCTGGGTACCGTCACCCACTGCAGCCACGCTGCACGTGACCCATTACCATGAAATCAACGTGGCAGAGGTTCAGGAAAAGCTGGCCAGCCGCACCCGTGCGTCCCTGGACGACATCCTCACCATCCCGTTGCTGACCCGCGAACTGACCGCCGAAGAAATCCAGCAGGAGCTGGATAACAACGCCCAGGGTATGCTGGGTTACGTGGTGCGCTGGATTGATAGTGGCGTGGGTTGCTCCAAGGTGCCGGACATCAAGGATGTGGGGCTGATGGAAGACCGCGCGACCCTGCGGATCTCCAGCCAGCACGTGGCCAACTGGCTGCACCACGGCATCTGCAGCAAAGAGCAGGTACTGGAAACCATGAAGCGCATGGCGGAAGTGGTGGATCGTCAGAACGCCAACGACCCGGACTACGTGCCCATGGCCAAGGACTTCGACGGCTCCGTTGCCTTCCAGGCGGCCTGTGAGCTGGTATTCGAAGGCTGTGCACAGCCAAGCGGCTACACCGAGCCGGTTCTGCACCGTCGTCGCCGTGAGTTGAAAGCCAAGTAAGGCTTTCGAGCACACAGAAAAAGCCCCGCTAGTCGGGGCTTTTTTGGTTGTAGGGCGGCGACTCCTAATCCCCCCCGGGCTTTCTGCGAAGCCGCTGTGGTGGCGCGATAGCCAGAGTGTCGAGGTGCGAGAAACGAGTTTCGAAAGGCAAACCCCAAACCATGGGGAAGCCCGACGATTTTCGCTGCTCGTCACTCGTCACTCGTCACTCGTCACTCGTTACTCGTTACTTGCAATCAGGTTTATCGCGCCGCCTGCGGCGCTTCTGCGTCACCGCGTGTTGCGTGGTGCTACTCCTTCTCCACCATCACCTCCAGCGGCAAAGTCATGCTTTGTTGCTGGTTTTGATAGCTTCCAATGCTCTGACGGCTTCCACTCTGTGTCACGGTGATGCTGCCCATGGGCTGCCAGCGGCCCGGCGTGACCCGCAAGGTGGT
>NZ_LWEZ01000052.1:0-917 GCF_001634945.1 Alcanivorax sp. HI0044 | reverse complement strand
AAACAACCGCGGCGGCTTCAACGTCAGGGTTTGTAGGTCGGATTAGCCTGAAAGGCGTCATCCGACATTATCAGGAAAAGCTATTCAACCGCGCTGGCGGTTTTCGCCACCATTGTCGGCAATTCACGGCTAGGCGCACTTTTGGGCGCCTCGACGCTCACTCCGCTCGGCTCGTACCCATTCACATAGCTGCGCAGCAAAGCCCGCAGGGCATCCCTGTCGGCGCGACTTAGCGCCTTGCGGAAGGCTTCAAGAGCGAAAGAGATTTCATCCCATTCCAGCTTTTCTTCATGGGCCTGCATGATCATCTCGTGCTCGGTACGCNTACTGCAATCACCGATCAGCAGCTCTTCATAGAGCTTTTCACCCGGCCGCAGGCCGGAAAAAGCAATCTCGATATCACCGTCCGGGCTCTTCTCATCCCGCACGGACATGCCCATCAAATGCACCATGGTCCGCGCCAGGTCCACAATGCGCACTGGCTCGCCCATATCCAGCACAAAGACTTCACCGCCCTGGGCCATGGCACCCGCCTGGATCACCAGTTGGGAAGCTTCCGGAATGGTCATGAAATAGCGAATCACATCAGGGTGAGTCACGGTGACCGGCCCGCCTTTTTGAATCTGGTCACGAAACAGGGGCACCACCGAACCGGACGAGCCGAGAACATTGCCAAATCGCACCATGGAGAACACCGTCTCCGAGCCCCGCGCGGCAATGGCCTGAAGCACCAGTTCCGCAAAACGCTTGGTGGCCCCCATCACATTGGTAGGGCGCACCGCCTTATCCGTCGACACCAGAATAAAGTGCTTAACCTGGGCGGCTTCTGCACCCAGTGCCGCTTCCAGCGTGCCCAGAATGTTATTGCGCACGCCAGCAGACGGGTTGGCTTCTACAATCGGCACATGCTTGTAGGC
>NZ_LWEZ01000051.1:0-896 GCF_001634945.1 Alcanivorax sp. HI0044 | reverse complement strand
GGTAGGTGTCGTCCAGGCGCACATATTGGTTGTCGCGCTCGCCGTCCACATAGCCAATGGCCAGTTGCCCGGCCCAGCGGTCGCCCATGCCGTAAAGTGCCACCTGGCTGGTAACTTCGTCTTCTACCTGGGTATCAAAGCTGGTGTAGAGCGGCTCCTGGTTGGCGCCGCCCAGCTCAATGGAAACACCGCGGGTGCTTTTCTGTGCTTTCTGGAGGGCTTTTTCCAGAAACGCGGCGTGCTGGTTTTCACAGCGTTTGGCGTCGGCTTCCGGGAGGCTATGGCGGGCAAGGCGGTAGCTTTTCATCAGCGCGGCCCAGCTGATGGGCCAACTGAGGGTAACGCCATCCAGGCAACCCTGGGACTGCAGCGCCTCGATGTGATGGCGTGCGGACAGGTCCCCGGCGGGCACCCAAGGCGAAGCGGCCTGGGCGCTGGTGGCACACAGAAAGGCCAGCCCCCCGAGACTCCAACGGGTTAACTGTGAAGAAAACTGCACTAAGGACATCCTATCCAGCTGTTCTGACATCGAGGGGCGGATTATGCGTACTTTTTTTTGTCATCCATATGACAAGCTGCGGCATTTTACAGTTTGTTTACTGCAATGCGAATGGTTTGCAGCACTTACCCTACGTAATTCATACGTATTGGTGACGCAGGTCTTTTAATACTTGGGGTTAGGATGATAACGCCAGAAGATTTTTGTCTAACAATTCAGGAGTAAGGTGGGTTTTAGTATAGGTTTTGTAGGTCGGCTTAGCCTAAAGGCGTAAGCCGACATTTGCCGTTTACCTCCATAGCGACGCCAGATGTCGGGTTACGGCTTCGCCTAACACGACCTACGCGCTACGCCTAAGCCGACATTGAACCCGGGGATCAAATAGTCTCCGTAGGTC
>NZ_LWEZ01000050.1:0-941 GCF_001634945.1 Alcanivorax sp. HI0044 | reverse complement strand
ACATCATGGCGCCGCTGATCCGCGAATTCGGGGCGGAGAAATTCTACGTGCACCTGCACGACACCCGCGGGCTGGCCGCCGCCATGGCCTGGGCCGCTGCGGATCTGGGGGTGCGCCGTTTCGATGCCTCGGTGGGCGGTCTGGGCGGCTGCCCGTTTGCCCCCGGCGCCACCGGCAACATGGCCACTGAAGATATGGTCTACCTGCTGGAAAGTGCCGGCCTGAAGACCGGTATTGATGTGGAAAAACTACGCGCCGCCGTGGCGCTGGCACAGGAGGCCACCCAGCGCCCACTGGGCGGGCGCATCCTCAGCTGGATGGAATCCCAGGAAAAACAGGGCAAGACGCCCTGTCTGTGGTAATCAATCGCCCAGCAAAAGGTTCATCGTGGATGAGCGGGAATCGTCTACAGAAAAGCCCTCTTCCGTAGGAGCGTCGCTGGCGGCGCGATAACCCACGTCGTTTAAGACTGATTTACCGCTGGGGGTACAGGGTTCACAGAGGAAAACCACCTTCCTCTGTGAACCCTGTGCCCTCTGTAGTGAAAATGCTTTTATTCCTGGTCTGGGATCACGCCGCCACCGAGCGTAACGAAGAAACGCCCGCAGGACGGCCCGAAGAGCGAAGCGAATAACCGACGCTCTTACAGCACGGGAGGGGATTAAATTGAGCTTTTCCCGGAAACCCGCAATGAACCACAAAAAAGCCAACCCCCACCATCAAAAACGCCGGGCAACCTCACTGCCCGGCGTTTCATTGTATGGCGTCTTATTGCTTGTCTATCCCGTTATCAGGGTGTGTAGGGATAACGGAACTCGCCAGACAAGGAAATGGCGTCATCATTGTTGGGCAGGACCGGCCCCATATTCCTCGCCACCAGGGTTGCGATATACGTCCCTTCTACCACGCCATCACTTACGCTGGTCACATTGATGGTACAG
>NZ_LWEZ01000049.1:0-1081 GCF_001634945.1 Alcanivorax sp. HI0044 | reverse complement strand
GCAGTGAACATGACGACACCGAGAATAATCTCAACACTCATGATTCAACTCTCCCCTTACAGCTGCACGCCGGAAAATGACATGAAGCCCAGTGACATCAGACCCACGGTAATGAAAGTGATGCCCAGACCTTTCAGACCATCCGGTACGTCGCTGTACTTGAGCTTTTCCCGGATACCCGCCAGCAATGTGATCGCCAGCGCCCACCCGGTGCCGGCACCCACGCCGTATACCATGGACTCACCCAGGGTGTAATCACGCTCCACCATGAACAGGGACGCACCCAGAATGGCGCAATTCACGGTGATCAGCGGCAGGAAGATACCCAGCGCGTTGTAGAGGCTCGGCACATACTTGTCGAGCGTCATCTCCAGAATCTGCACCAGCGCGGCGATAACGCCAATGTAGCTGAGCAGCCCCAGGAAACGCAGATCCAGCTCGGCCAGCGCCGGTACACCGGTCCAGGCCAGCGCCCCTTCATCAAGCAGGTAGGTTAGCAGCAGGTTGTTCACCGGCACGGTGATGGTCAGCACCACCACCACGGCAATCCCCAGGCCAATCGCAGTCGAGATCTTCTTGGATACGGCAATAAACGTACACATGCCCAGGAAGAAGGCCAGCGCCATGTTTTCAACAAAGACGGCGCGGACGAACAGGCTCAGATAATGTTCAAACATTACTCGTCTCCGTTAAAACGCGTCGCTGACACGGGTGTGTGGCTTCATCTTGAAGTCGTCCGGCTCTACCTGCTCCGGCTTCCACGCACGGATGGCCCAGATGAACAACCCGATCAGGAAGAAAGCACTCGGCGGCAGCAGCATCATGCCGTTGGTCATGTACCAGCCACCCTCAGACACCTTGGGCAGAATTTGATGACCGAACAGGCTACCGGCACCCAGCAATTCACGGGTAAAACCGAGGCCCAACAGGATCGCGGAGTAGCCCAGGCCATTGCCCACACCATCCAGGAAAGACGGGAGCGGTGGATTCTTCATGGCAAAGGCTTCCGCACGGCCCATCACGATACAGTTGGTGATGATCAACCCCACGAACACCGACAGCTGCTTGGAAATGCTGTAGG
>NZ_LWEZ01000048.1:0-1159 GCF_001634945.1 Alcanivorax sp. HI0044 | reverse complement strand
GGCCCCTGTGGCCGGCATGCGCTTGTGGGCGGCCAGCAGTACCTGAATTTCTGCAGTAACGATTACCTTGGCCTGGCCAACGATGCGGATGTTATCGAGGCGTTCCGGCAGGGGGCACGGGACTGGGGCGTAGGCAGCGGTGCGTCGCATCTGGTTTGCGGTCATCAGCGTCCCCATCAGGATCTGGAAGAGGCGCTGGCCGAGCACACTGGCCGTGAACGCGCGCTGCTGTTTTCCACCGGTTACATGGCCAATCTGGGCGTCATGTCCGCCTTGCTGGGCAAGCGCGATGCCGTATTCGAAGATCGCCTCAATCATGCTTCGCTACTGGACGGCGGCCTGCTCAGCGGCGCCCGCTTCCGGCGCTTTGCCCACAATGATGCCGATGCCTTGAGCCGTCAGCTGCAGCGTAGCGATGCCCGTCGCAAACTGGTGGTGGCCGATGGCATCTTCAGCATGGATGGTGATGAAGCGCCGCTGGCGGCCTACGCCGATGCCTGCGAAGCTCACGATGCCTGGCTGATGGTGGACGATGCCCACGGCCTTGGCGTGCTCGACCCGCAGGGACGCGGGTCCTTGTTTGCCCAGGGCGTTAACCCGCGTACCCAGATCCTCATGGCAACGCTTGGCAAGGGGCTGGGTACTGGCGGCGCTTTTGTGGCTGGCAGCCATGACTTGATCGAAACCCTGATACAGTTTGCCCGCACGTTTATCTATACCACCGCCATGCCGGCCGCGGTGGCGGCGGCCACACGGGTCAGTCTCCACAAATCCCGTGAGGAAAACTGGCGCAGGGAGAAGCTGGCAGAACTGATTGCCCGTTTTCGACAGGGTGCCAGTGAACTGGGCTACACCCTGATGCCGTCGCGCACACCGATCCAGCCACTACTGATCGGCAGTGATGCCGAGGCCATGGCGCTCAGTGGTGCGCTCCGGGAAAAGGGGCTGTTGATCACGGCCATTCGTCCGCCCACGGTGCCGGAAGGCGAAGCGCGCTTGCGGGTGACACTGTCGGCCGCCCATGAGCTTAAGGATGTGGATGCACTGCTGCTGGCGCTGGATCAGGTCGGACGCCGAAAGCCGGACGTCTGACGCCCCAAAATGCCTGCCTGTTTTGTTTCTGTCGTCAGGCTACCGACGTCAGACCTATGACCAAAGG
>NZ_LWEZ01000047.1:0-10187 GCF_001634945.1 Alcanivorax sp. HI0044 | reverse complement strand
GCGACTGGGGCACCCAGTTCGGCATGCTGCTGGCGTATCTGGAAGAACAGAAAGCCGAAGAAGGCGAGCGCGAGCTAAGCCGCGAGCTGGCCAACCTGGAAACCTTTTACCGGGCCGCCAAACAACGCTTCGACGAATCCGACACCTTCGCCGACCGCGCCCGCGCCCTGGTGGTAAAACTGCAGTCCGGCGACGATTACTGCCTGAACCTGTGGGCAGAATTCAACCAGGTATCCCTGAGCCACTGCCAGGCCATCTACGATCGCCTCGGCGTCAGCCTGACCCCATCGGACGTGCGCGGCGAAAGCGCCTACAACGATGACCTGGCCCAGGTCGTCGCTGACCTGGACAGCAAAGGCCTGCTCAGTGAAAGCCAGGGCGCCCAGTGCGTCTTCATGGACGCCTTCAAAAACAAGGAAGGCGAACCACTACCCGTTATTGTGCGCAAAGCCGACGGCGGTTATCTCTACGCCACCAGCGACCTGGCCGCCCTGCGTTACCGCGCCGGCACCCTGCAGGCCGATCGCATGCTGTACTTTGTGGACCAGCGCCAGGCACTGCATTTCCAGCAAATGTTTACCCTGGCAAAGCTGGCCGGGTTTGTCCCCGAACAGACCGAACTGGCACACATGGGCTTTGGCACCATGAACGGCCCGGATGGCCGCCCGTTCAAGACCCGCGACGGCGGCACCGTCAAACTCATCGACTTGCTTGATGAAGCCGAAGAGCGCGCCTACGCGCTGGTGAAAGAAAAGAACCCGCAGCTGGACGAGGACGCACTACGCACCATCGCCCGCTCGGTGGGCATCGGCGCAGTGAAATACGCTGACCTCTCGAAAAACCGCAGCAGCGACTACATCTTCAACTTCGAACAGATGCTCAGTTTTGAAGGCAACACCGCGCCTTACCTGCTGTACGCCTACACCCGCGTGGCCAGCGTATTCCGCAAGGCCGAACTGGACATGGCCAGCGTGAGCGGTGACTTCCTGCTTAACGAAGCAGCAGAACAGGCCCTCGCCGCACGGCTGGTGCAATTTGCGGAAGTCCTCCAGAGCGTGGCAGACAAGGGCCAGCCGCACCTGCTCAGCGCTTACCTGTATGATGTGGCCGGGCTGTTTTCCAGCTTCTACGAGCACTGCCCGATTCTCAGCAGTGAAGACGAGGGCATCCGTAACAGCCGCCTGAAGCTGGCCGCCCTCACCGCCCGCACCCTCAAACACGGCATGGAACTGCTGGGCCTGAGCCCACTGGAGCGCATGTAATGGCGAAGAACACCCGGCGCGGCGCCAGCCGCGGCCCCGCCCGCAAGAAGCAACCCCAGCGCCAGGTACCCGGCTGGGTCTGGCTGTTTACCGGCCTCATGGTCGGCCTGTTTGTGGCCTTCCTGTTCCATCTGGGCAAGACCCAGATGGCACAGGGTGACAGCAAACCGGTGGCCAGCAGCAACGACAAACTGGCTCAGGCCAAGCCCGAACCGAAACCGGAACCCAAGAACGAACCCGGAGAGGATTCACCCCAGTTCGATTTCTATGCAGTGCTGCCGAAGATGGAAGTGATCGTGCCGCAGAACGAAACCGACAACGGCACAGGCACCACCCGCAAACCGGACACCAGCAAACCGGCCAATACCCGCAAGCCGGAAACCAACACCCGCAACAACGAAAAATACCTGTTGCAGGCGGGCAGTTTCCGTCGCAACGAAGATGCGGACCGCCGCCGGGCCGAACTGATCCTTAAAGGCTTCGAGGCCAGCATCCAGTCAGTCAATCTGGACAGCGGCGACAGCTGGCACCGGGTCATGATCGGCCCCTACAACAACCTCAACGCCATGCACCGCGCCCAGGACCAACTGGCCGGCAACGGCATCGAGACCCTGCCGATCAAGATGAAAAAATAAAACGCCTGATGCATAACGCCCAATGCCGGACGTAACCCCGTCTGGCGTCGGGCATCAGGCATCCTGCTTTTCCTCCTTGAAATCCCCCACCTGTGCCCACACTTCCTTTGCTACGCGTAAAAAGGAGAATTCCCGTGGAGCAGTATCGCGGTACAACCATTGTTTCTGTTCGCCGAGGTAACAACGTGGTCATCGGTGGCGATGGCCAGGTCAGCCTGGGCAACACTGTCATGAAGGGCAACGCCCGCAAGGTCCGTCGGCTTTTTCACGGCAAGGTGATTGCCGGTTTCGCCGGCGGCACCGCCGACGCCTTTACCCTGTTTGAACGTTTCGAAGCCCAGCTGGAAAAGCACCAGGGCCATCTGGTGCGCGCTGCTGTGGAGCTGGCCAAGGACTGGCGCACCGACCGTGCCCTGCGCCGCCTGGAAGCCCTGCTGGCGGTAGCCGACAAGGAAAGCTCGCTGATCATCACCGGCAACGGTGACGTGATCGAGCCGGAAAAAGATGGCCTGATTGCCATCGGCTCCGGCGGCCCCTTTGCCCAGTCCGCGGCCACCGCCCTGCTGGATAATACCGACCTGCCGGCCCGCGATATCGTCGCCAAGGCGCTCACCATTGCCGGCGACATCTGCATTTACACCAATCACAACCACACCTTCGAAGAGCTGGACGGTTAACCATGGCTTCCCTGACACCCAAAGACATTGTCTCCGAACTCAATCGCCACATCGTCGGTCAGGACGCGGCCAAGAAAGCCGTGGCTCTGGCGCTGCGTACCCGCTGGCGCCGCATGCAACTGCCCGCCGAAATGCGCGCGGAAGTGGCCCCCAAGAACATTCTGATGATTGGCCCCACCGGGGTGGGTAAAACCGAAATCGCCCGCCGCCTGGCCAAACTGGCCGACGCCCCCTTTATCAAGGTGGAAGCCACCAAATTCACCGAGGTGGGCTACGTGGGCCGCGATGTGGAATCGATCATCCGCGACCTGATGGAAATGGCCATCAAACTGCTGCGCGACAAGGAAATCGCCCGTGTGGGCAGCCAGGCCGATGATGCCGCCGAAGAGCGCATCCTCGACGCCCTGCTTCCCGCCGCACGCGCAGAAGACGGCAGCGCCAACGACAGCACCGACAGCAAAACCCGCCAGATCTTTCGCAAGAAACTGCGTGAGGGCGAGCTGGACGACAAGGAAATCGACGTGGACGTGGCCAGCCAGCCCGCCGGCGTCGACATCATGGCGCCCCCTGGCATGGAAGAAATGACCAGCCAGCTGCAACAGATGTTCTCCAAGATGGGCGGCAACCAGCAGCGCAAGAGCCAGAAACTCAAGGTACGCGAAGCCTATCGACTGATCCGCGACGAAGAAGCCGCCCGTTTCGTCAATGAAGACGAGCTGAAAGTGCAGGCCATCGACGTGGTGGAAAACAACGGCATCGTGTTCATCGATGAAATCGACAAGGTGGCCAAGCGCGGCGAAGGCGGCGGTACCGACGTGTCCCGCGAAGGGGTACAGCGCGATCTGCTGCCGCTGATCGAGGGTTCCACCGTCTCCACCAAGTACGGCATGGTGAAAACCGATCACATCCTGTTTATCGCCTCCGGCGCCTTCCACCTGTCTCGCCCCAGCGACCTGATCCCCGAACTGCAGGGCCGCCTGCCGATTCGCGTGGAACTGAGCCCGCTGAGCCCGGACGACTTCCAGCGCATTCTCACCGAGCCCAAATGCTCGCTCACCGAGCAATACAAGGCGCTGCTGGAAACCGAAGGCCTGAACCTGGAGATCAGCGACGACTGCATCCGCCGCATTGCAGAAGTGGCCTGGCAGGTCAACGAACGCACCGAAAACATCGGCGCACGCCGCCTGCACACGGTGCTGGAAAAACTGCTGGAAGAAATCAGCTTCGACGCCGATTCCCTGGCCACCCAGTACCACGACAAGCCACTGGTACTGGACGCCGAAGCCGTGGATCGCTACCTGGGCGAACTGGCCGACGACGAAGACCTGAGCCGGTATATTCTGTAAATCGTCTGAAGTCTGACGACGGACGTCTGACGCCAATTTGTTTTGCGTCAGACGTCTGACTTCCGACGTCCGACCGCTTTCCTGCTATTATCCCTGCCGGAGGGAACACCATGACCGCCGGCGAACAACTGCAACAGTATCTCGAACGTTTTTTTGCGCTGCGCCAGCACGGCGACGATGCGGTCTTTGTGGCACGGCTACGCCGGCTGCAGGACTGGCAAGGCGAGCGCCTCAGGCACACCCATGCCCACCTTCTTGATGACCCGGCAACCGCCGAGGGAGTCCGCTTCCTGCTGGAAGAAGTCTATGGTGGCCGCGAGCTGCTGCCGGTGGCACGGGAAATCCGCCGCGCTCTGCCCAGGGCCATGAAACTGCTGCCGGATAAAGTCATGGCCACCTCCGCCAGCGCACTGGAAGCGGCTATCCTCACCCAGGAGCTGGACGAGGCAGTCACCGACATTCTCGGCGAGCAGCTTGATCAACCCATCGATGAAGCCACCTATCTAGCGGGATTTCGCCAGCCGAACCATCACCAGGATCGCCAACGGCAGCTGCAGCTGGTGGCCGAACTGGGTCATCGACTGGATCGCTATATCCGCTCGCGAATGCTCCACGCCACTTTCAAAATGGTTCGCAAACCGGCCCATGCGGCGGGCTTTGCGAACCTGTATGATTTCATGGATCGCAGTTTCCGGGTGATGAAACCCGTTCCCAGCGTTGGCTTGCTGCTGGAGCAGCTGGCCACCCGGGAAGACGCCATCATGGAAAAGGTTTTCGCCTGTCACCCATCGCCTTTCGAGAATTGATATGTCCGACGACAGCAAGGTCACACACTTCGGCTACCAGCAGGTGCCATGGCAGGAAAAACAGCAAAAAGTGGCCGGCGTATTCCGCTCCGTGGCGGGCAAATACGATGTGATGAATGACCTGATTTCCATGGGCAGCCATCGCATTCTCAAGCGCATGACCATCGAGCTGGCCGGCATTCGACCGGGCCACAAAGTGCTCGACCTGGCAGGCGGCACCGGCGACCTGGCCATCAAATTTTCCCGGCTGGTGGGCGAAACCGGCCAGGTGGTGCTGGCCGACATCAACGACGCCATGCTCGACGTGGGCCGCGACCGCCTGTTCGATGCCGGCTGCAGCCACAACACCCAGGTCACCCAGGTGAACGGCGAATGCCTGCCCTTTGAAGACAACAGCTTTCACTGCATCACCATTGCCTTCGGCCTGCGCAACATCACCGACAAGGACGCAGCCCTGCGCTCCATGCTGCGGGTCCTCAAGCCCGGCGGCCGCCTGCTGGTGCTGGAGTTCTCCACGCCCACCAACAAGCACTTGGCCAAAGCCTACGACGCCTACTCCTTTGCCGTGTGGCCCAAGCTGGGCAAGCTCATCGTCAACGACGCCGACAGCTACCAGTACCTGGCGGAATCCATTCGCATGCACCCGGATCAGGACACCCTGCAGGGCATGATGGACAACGCCGGCTTTGCCCGTACCGAATACTTCAACATAATCGGCGGCATCGTGGCCCTGCACAGAGGATTCAAGTTTTGAGCCTGAAAGACCAGTCACGCTCTCCGGGCCTGCTGTCCACCACCGCCCTGGCCACCGTGGAGCGAGCCATCAACACCGCCCTGCGTTCCGATCCGGCCAGCGCCGATCGCCTGGCCGTACACGCCGGGCGACTCATCGCCATTGAGGTGACACTGCCGCCCATGGCCATCTACGGGCTGATCGTGGAAGACGGTGTAGAGCTCTACCACCGCAGCGACGCCACCCCGGACGTGGCAGTGAAAGGCAGCCCCATGGACCTGGCCTCGCTGCTGCTCAACTGGAAAACCCGCCCCGGCGTGATCGGTGGCCCCGTGGACATCACCGGCAACCGGGATTTTCTGCAAGAGCTACAACAGATCGCCAACCACCTGCAGATCGACTGGGGCGCCATTCTGGAGCCTGTCACCGGTTCCGAGCTGGCCCAGCAACTGGATTACAGCGCCCGCCGCCTGTTCGGCTGGGCGAAGCAAGCCGCCACCCGCCTCACCGAACAACTGGGCGATTATGTGGGCAACGAATCCGGGCTGATTCCCAGCCGCCGTGACGTTTACGAATTCGGTCACGACGTGGATGAACTGCGCATGGACGTGGATCGTCTGGATGCCCGCATTCAGCGGCTGAAAACCCGCGCGCCGTCCGCATCATCCTCTTCGCCCTCATCGCCACAGGATTCCGGGAGCGCAACACACTGATGCCACCGATTACCCGCATACTGGTGGTGATCCATGTGATCTGCCGCTACCGGCTGATATCCCTGCTACCCGCTCATCCAGCCAAAGGCCTGCTACTGGTCCTGCAGTACCTGATGCCGGCCAGCTGGCTCGGCACCGGCGAGCTGAGCGAAGGCGAACGCCTGCACAAAGCACTGGAGCGGCTGGGGCCCATCTTCATCAAATTCGGCCAGCTGCTGGCCACGCGACAGGACATGCTCCCCCCGGAGTGGACTGCCGCCCTCGCCCGCCTGCAGGATCAGGTCGCCCCTTTCGATG
This sequence comes from Alcanivorax sp. HI0044, assembly GCF_001634945.1. NCBI lineage: Bacteria > Pseudomonadati > Pseudomonadota > Gammaproteobacteria > Oceanospirillales > Alcanivoracaceae > Alcanivorax > Alcanivorax sp. HI0044. The sequence goes on along the minus strand of NZ_LWEZ01000047.1, from coordinate 3,718 downwards.
GCGAGCAGGCCAGAGCCCTGGTGGAAGCCAGTCTGCCGCAACCCTTTGATGAGGTGTTCCGCGACTTCGACAGCACGCCCATGGCCGCCGCCTCCGTAGCACAGGTGCATGCCGGCACCCTGCACAACGGCCAACAGGTGGTGGCCAAGGTGCTGCGCCCCACCATTCGCCCGGTGGTGGAGCGGGACCTGAAGGTGATGGCCTTCGGTGCCCGCTGGCTGGAACGCCTGTGGCGTGATGCCCGCTATTTCCGCCCGGCCCGGGTGGTACAGGACTACCGGGAGATCATCCTCGGCGAACTGGATCTGGCCGCCGAAGCGCGCAACAGCGAAACCATGCGCCGGCATTTTCTGTTCAGTCCGCTGCTGCACATTCCCGCCATTCATCTTGAATTGTCCAGCCCCACCGTGATCATCATGGATCGCATCCATGGTATTCCGGTGAACGATATCGAGCGCATCAAGGCCGCTGGCATCGACCCAAAAGTGTTGGCCGAGCGCGGCGTGGAGATTTTCTTCGCCCAGGTCTTCCGCTTCAACTTCTTCCATGCGGATATGCACCCGGGCAATATTTTCGTTAACCCCGAACACCCGGAGTCGCCCCAGTACATGGCCGTGGACGCCGCCATCGCCGGGCGCCTGTCCAAGGACGACCTGAACATACTTGGGCGCATGGTGCTGGCGGTGATGCGCGAAGACTACAGCGCCCTGGTGGATGCGGTGATCCGCGCTGGCTGGAATACGGCTCCCATCGACCGGCCCCGGTTTGAACGGGCAGTGATCGATATCATCGAGCCCGTCCGCTCCGCCCAGCTGGATCAACTGGAATTCGCGCCCCTGATCATGAAACTGTTCGATATGGTTCGCGCCTACCATATCGAAATGCCGGTGCAGTACATCCTGCTAATGAAAACCCTGGTTCACATCGAGGGACTGGGGCGCAGCATTTATCCCCAGCTGGATATCTGGAACACCGGGCGCCCCTTGCTGGAAGCCTGGATGCTGGCCGAATACGGCCCCAGCGCCACGCTGAAGAAGCTGCAGAATCGCCTGCCGGAATGGACCGCCCAGCTTCCGGACATGCCCGACCTGCTCCGCGACGGACTGGAAAGCCTGCGCGACCTGCCCTACCAGCAGGACCGCCTGGAAGCCCGTTTCGAACAACAACTGGTGCGCCATCGCCACAAGCTGTTTGCCGGCCTCGCCGGGCTCGGCTGTGCCGGCGCGGCCCTGTGGCTGGCAACGCCCCATTTCAGCTGGCCACTGGCTGCTGGCGCCGTGCTGCTGGTGAGCTGGAGCTGGCGGCGCTAGACTGTGGGCCTGCACAAACACCGTGCTCAATGTTCGTAGGAGCTTGCTTGCAAGCGAACCATCACCCTTCGCCAGCAAGCAGGCTCCTGCATAAAGACCGCTAGTTCGACCACGAAGAATACACAGCCTATGTCAGATATACTCAGCGAGCTGCACCAGGTACTCGAATCGCGCAAGGGCGCCGATCCGGATAGCTCCTATGTGGCCAGCCTCTACGCCAAGGGCCTGAACAAGATCCTGGAAAAAGTCGGCGAAGAAGCGGTGGAAACCATTCTTGCGGCCCGGGATGCCGAAGTCAGTGGCGACAACCAGGCACTGATCAGCGAAACCGCCGATCTATGGTTCCACTCCCTGGTGATGTTGGCCAAACTGGGCGAACACCCGGACAAGGTTCTGGCAGAATTGCAACGACGTTTTGGCCTGTCCGGCCATGATGAAAAAGCCGCACGCAGCGGTAAACACTAACGCACATTAACGCGGCCCCTACTTTTTCGGAGAGAAAACCATGTTTTCCGGCATCAGCATTTGGCAGTTACTGATTCTTCTGGCCATCGTGGTCCTGTTGTTCGGCACCAAGAAACTGCGCAACATGGGCGGCGATCTGGGCGGCGCGGTGAAAGGCTTCAAGAACGCCATGAAAGATGGCGAAGACGAGCAGGACCAGAAACGTCTGGCTGACGACGAGCAGCCTGATAACGAGCAACAAGCCGGGCAAAAAAGCGAACAGAACAAGGAAAAGGACAAGGCCTGATTCCTGTCGCCTTTTCGGCGACACAGTCCGGACCAAATCCTGCTAAACCGAGGTTGCGATGTTCGATATCGGCTTTGCCGAACTCACCCTGATCTTCATTATCGGCCTGGTGGTACTGGGGCCGGAGCGACTGCCCACCGTCGCCCGCACCCTCGGCCACTGGATCGGTCGTGCCCGCTCCACCTTCAACCACCTGAAGAACGAGCTGGAACGTGAAGCCGTGACCCAGGACATGCAGGAGCGCATGGAAAAGCAGATGCGCCAGATGGGGCTGGATGAAGACAGCATCCGCGAAGCCAAAGACAGCCTGCTGAGCCCGGAACAAATTGCCCGCTCACGGGCACCGCGCAGCGAACAGCCCCATAGCGACGCTCTGAACGCGGATGACGCCGACACCGGCCAGCGCACCAACGACCAGCCCCAGGACCCCACCCGCCATGACTGATGCCAGCAACGACGCCGGCCAGCCGCTGATTGCGCACCTGCTGGAACTGCGCAATCGCCTGCTCAAGGCCATGGCCGTCATTTTTATCGTTTTCCTGTGTCTGTTCGCGTTTTCCCGCGAGCTCTACACCTTGGTAGCCAAACCGCTGATGGACGCCATGCCTGCCGGCACCAACATGATTGCCACCGGCGTGGCCTCGCCCTTCCTGGCGCCGTTCAAGCTGACCCTGTACCTGAGCGTCTTCGCCGCCATGCCGTTCATTCTCCACCAGGCCTGGGCCTTTGTGGCTCCCGGTTTGTACAAGCATGAAAAGAAATTGGCGATACCGCTGCTGGCCAGCAGCGTCCTGCTGTTCTATGGCGGCGCCGCCTTTGCCTATTTCGTGGTATTCCCGTTGATGTTCCAGTTCTTCACCGCCATCGCCCCGGAAGGGGTGGCCGTGACCACGGACATCAGCAGCTACCTGGATTTTGTACTGGCGCTATTTCTGGCCTTCGGGCTGGCGTTCGAGTTGCCCATTGCCATCGTGCTACTGGTGAGCACCGGGGCCACCACGGTGGAAAAACTGAGCAAGGCCCGCGCCTATGTGGTGGTGGGTTGTTTCGTGATCGGCATGCTGCTGACACCACCGGACATCATCAGCCAGACCCTGCTGGCGATTCCCATGTGGTTTTTGTTCGAGATGGGACTGCTCGCCGCCCGGATGGTAAAGAAACAGGCTCAGGCCCCGTCAGCGTAACGCCATCCTGGCTAATGCTGAGTGATGGACCGGAATAACTCGCGTGGGTCGAATTAGCCGCGAAGCGGCGTAATCCGACATCCAGAGATGGGTAGCACTGAAGGCCTCCGGGATTGGCCCAACCGGTCCTAGAACCGGTAACCACTGCCTGGAGCAGGAATCGGCGCGGGCACAGGAAACGCCGGCGGCTCCTCCCCCCCTCCCTCAGCGGGCGACTCGGGCGCCTCTTCCGCTTTCGCCACCTCGGCAGCACAATCATTGTCCTGCATGAAATCCACCAGGCGCTGCTGCACCGCCGGGTCCCGGGTACTTTCCGTGTGTCCGCCACGCAGCTTCTGGAAGGTTTTGGGTTGCGTCGCCGCGGCATACAGCCGCTCGCCGTGAGCGTAGGGAATCACCGGGTCATCTTCACTGTGCATCACCAGCAAGGGCGTCGGGGCAATGTGGGCCACTCGCTCCTCCGGGTCCAGCGC
>NZ_LWEZ01000046.1:0-948 GCF_001634945.1 Alcanivorax sp. HI0044 | reverse complement strand
GCCACAGCCAGGCCGGCCCCCAGTATGACAACGCCGGACCAGCCGTGTTCATCGTAGGCGGCGGCAGAGGCCAGTGAGCCGAAGGCGCCGCCCAGGAAATACAGGAACATGTACCCGGAGTTGAGCCGGTTGCGGGCGCTTTCATCCAGCGAAAACACCATGTTCATATTGGTGATGTGAACCGCTTGCAGGGCCAGGTCCAGCAGCACAATGCCGGCGAGCAAGGCGATGAGTGAGGTGCCTCCCAGCCCCAGCAATCCCCAGGACAGCAGCAGGATGACAATACCGGCGATCGTCAGCCGGTGGCCGTGACCCCGGTCGGCCAGTACGCCGGCGTGGCGAGCAGACAGGGCGCCCGCCGCCCCCGCCAGGCCGAACAGGCCGATGGTGGCATCATTGAAGGACCAGGGTTCAGCGGACAGCAGGAATGCCAGCGACGTCCACAGCACGCTGAACATGGCAAAGCCCAGAAAGCCGAGCACGGAACGTTGGCGGTACACCTTGTGCCGCGCAAACAGCCCGATGATGGAGGTAATCAGCTGGCCATAATGGAGCGAAGCGGGTTGATGGTAGCGGGGCAGCAAGCGCCACAGTGCCAGGGTGTTGAGTAACATAAGCGCAGCGGCAACCCAGTAAACGGTATGCCAGTCGCCCAGGGTGGACAGCGCTCCCGCCACGGTGCGTGCCAGCAGAATGCCCAACAACAGCCCGCTCATCACCGTGCCCACCACCTTGCCGCGGGTTTCCAGTGGCGCCAGTGTGGCCGCAAAAGGAACCAACACCTGCGCAACCACGGAAAACGCCCCGGTCATGGCGGTGCCTGCCAACAGCATCGGCAACGAACGGGCGCTGGCGCTGACCAGCAAGCCGACCATGGCCAGCAGCATCATGATCACAATCAAGCGGCGGCGCTCGACCAGATCGCCGAGTGGCACCAGCAGGATCAGC
>NZ_LWEZ01000045.1:0-733 GCF_001634945.1 Alcanivorax sp. HI0044 | reverse complement strand
TCGCCATTTGCTTGTCTCCCGGGTGCAGGTTACTTGCTACGCTTGTTGTAGGCTTCAATCACTTCGTCGATAGAGCCCTTCATGTAGAAGTCCTGCTCCGGGATGTGATCGTAATCACCGCCAAGAATGCCCTTGAAGCCCGCGAGGGTGTCTTTCAGGGAAACATACTTGCCCGGGGAGCCAGTAAATACTTCGGCCACGAAGAACGGCTGGGACAGGTAACGCTCGATCTTACGGGCACGAGATACGGTCAGTTTATCGTCTTCTGACAGCTCGTCCATACCCAGGATCGCGATGATGTCCTTCAGCTCTTTGAAGCGCTGCAGTACGGTTTGAACGCCACGAGCGATGTCGTAGTGTTCTTGACCGATAACCAGCGGATCCAGCTGACGCGAGGTGGAATCCAGCGGGTCGATCGCCGGGTAGATGCCCTTGGAGGCGATGTCACGGCTTAGGGATACAGTGGAATCCAGGTGCGCGAAGGTGGTGGCCGGAGACGGGTCAGTCAAGTCATCCGCCGGTACGTATACCGCCTGTACGGAGGTAATGGAACCGGTCTTGGTGGAAGTAATACGCTCTTGCAGAACGCCCATCTCTTCCGCCAGGGTCGGCTGGTAACCTACCGCTGAAGGCATACGGCCCAGCAGTGCAGATACTTCGGTACCGGCCAGGGTGTAACGGTAGATGTTATCCACGAAGAACAGTACGTCGCGACCTTCGTCACGGAACTTCT
>NZ_LWEZ01000044.1:0-627 GCF_001634945.1 Alcanivorax sp. HI0044 | reverse complement strand
TCCGGCTCGGAGTTGGGTTTCGGTATGTTCCTGGCGGACAACTACGATGATCTGATCGACCACCCGGTGGAAATGGGCCGTTTGAGTATGCCCAGTTCGAAGCCTGTGGTGTGCCGCACTGGGTGGTGTTGGCTGGGCGTCATAAAGCCGATATGGCGCGACTCTGTCGGGATCTGAAACCGATTTGTGAACACCATATCCGCATGTTTGGCGAGCCGGCGCCCATGGATCGCTATGTTTTCATGACGCTGGTCACCGGCAATGGTTATGGCGGACTGGAGCACCGTAATTCCACCAGCCTGATGTGCCCCCGCGATGATTTGCCTCGGCGCAGCGATGAGCCTGGCAAGGTTCACGACGGCTATCGTTCCTATCTGGGGCTGTGCAGCCATGAGTATTTTCATACCTGGAACGTGAAGCGCATCAAGCCCGCTGCGTTCACCCCTTTTGATCTGTCACAGGAAGTGCATACCGAATTGCTGTGGGCGTTTGAAGGGATCACCAGTTATTACGACGATCTCTCCCTCACCCGCACAGGGCTGATTGCGCCGCAGAGTTACCTGGAGCTGCTTGGGCAAACGCTCACGCGGGTGTACCGGGGGCAGGGTCGCCATAAACAAACGGTGA
>NZ_LWEZ01000043.1:0-1030 GCF_001634945.1 Alcanivorax sp. HI0044 | reverse complement strand
TTACGTTATTGCCAGCACCGGCGCGGTCTGCCGCCGTCTAGCTATGGCCAGTGACAACGGCATGAGCGTTAACGGTGGTGAGTTTATCCCCGGCGTGCATGTGGTGCCTTGCATCGAGGACGATTCCAGCGCCCCGGCCCTGCTGGNCTTCGCCTGTGACCGTATCGCTGTGGCGAATGGCGGCCTGTTCCTGACCCCTGCCACCCATGCCAGCGTTGAACTGGCAGAGAGCCCGACCAGCCCGGCGCAACTGACCAGCCTTTGGCAGACCAATATGGTTGGCGTGCTATGTGAGCGCCGTTTCCGTTTCCACCATGAATCCGAAGCCGTCGTGCAGGTGATGTGATTATGGCTTATTTCAATCCTACTCCCGAGCAACTGGACGCAATGGACAAGCTAGGGCTGAGCCCCAAGCTGGACGCCACACCAGAGAACATTGCTCGAATCGCGTTGATTCTGGATGTGCTGATTAAAGAGGCATACCCAGACATTGACCTGAGCGGAGAGAAGAAAGGCGTTCTGAGCAAGCTGTTCAAGCGCTGACCGAATTGGCCCTGATGCCCAACCGTTCAGGGGCTGGCTGCCATGACGCTGGCAATCGGCAATAGTTTCGGGCACAGGGCCACCCTATTAAGGGGGCGGGGCATATGCAAAACCTTTGCGAGCGTTTCCCAGAGCGCGCCAAAAGTCTCACGCAGATTCCCCGGTACACGATCAACTATGATATTGGAGAGCCGAACATGACGAGCGAAACACCGTCACACCTGACCGACAAAGGGCAGGAGCTGTTCAGTAAGTTGCAACAAGATTACGACATCTTCGATCCCGACGGCGTGGTTCTGCTCACCGCTGCGGTTGAGTGTTTCGACAGGGTTAACGAGTGTCGCGGGATTATCGCCAAAGAAGGGTTAACAGACCTAGACCGTTTCGGGCAGAGCCGCCCACACCCTTGCGTAAAAATTGAGAGAGACGCCAGAGCGCAAATGTTAGCCAGTATTCGCGCCCTGAATCTTGGGATTGAGACTCCGGT
>NZ_LWEZ01000042.1:0-1151 GCF_001634945.1 Alcanivorax sp. HI0044 | reverse complement strand
TGCATCAGGAAGCTGACCGGCTTGCTTCAGGCTTTGCTCCCGGGCTTCACGCCCGATAATGCACTGGAAATCACGCACCAACTGAGGGTAAGGATGCGGGCCGGCTACCGTACCGATGATGTAGAAGGTGTCATCCACGTTGGTGACCCAGTCACGCATGGCTTCGTTCATGGCGTCTTTCAGGGTCCGCGAACCGGAGGTCACCGGAATCACTTCTGCACCCAGCAACTTCATGCGATAAACATTGAGCTTCTGGCGCTCCACGTCTTCGGCACCCATGTACACCTGACACGTCAGACCCAGGCGAGCCGCGACCGTGGCGGTGGCCACCCCGTGCTGCCCGGCCCCGGTTTCTGCAATGACCCGGGGTTTGCCCATGTGCTTGGCCAACAGCGCCTGACCAATGGTGTTATTCACCTTGTGTGCACCGGTGTGGTTGAGATCCTCACGCTTGAGCCAGATCTTTGCGCCACCGAGCTGCTTCGACCATCGCTCTGCCAGGTACAGCGGAGACGGGCGCCCCACATAGTGGGCCAGGTCGTAGTCGAAATCCGCGCGGAACTGCGGATCGTCCTTGAGACGCGCATACATGGCGGTCAGTTCGTCCAAAGCCCCCATCAGGGTTTCGGAAACAAAGCTGCCACCAAATTGGCCAAAGTGGCCACGTGCATCAGGAAAAGCAGAAAAATCAGGGCGTTCAGACACCAGCTACTCCTCGTGTTTTGACACTATTGATAAAGGCGCGAATGGCGGCGGCATCCTTGATGCCGCCGCTGCGGCGACCCTGAACATTCTTCTGTTCAACGCCACCACTCACATCCACCGCCCATGGCCGAACCTGTGTCACAGCTGCAGCCACATTTTCCGGGTGCAGGCCACCGGCCAGCACCACGGGCAAGGGCAGGTCTTTCGGAACCCTGCCCCAGTTGAAAACTTCGCCGGTGCCGCCTGGCAGCCCCGGCACATAGCTATCTACCAGTAACCCCGACGCGTTGCGGTACGCCTGCGCGTACTCATGCAAATCCACGTCGTCCTTCATCCGCACCGCCTTGATCCAGGGGCGCCCGAAACTATCACAGTGCTGCGGGTCTTCATTGCCATGGAACTGCAGTACATCCACCGGCACGGTGGCCAGCACCCGGTTGATCTGG
>NZ_LWEZ01000041.1:0-553 GCF_001634945.1 Alcanivorax sp. HI0044 | reverse complement strand
GCGTACGGGAACAGGGTCGCCCCCCTGTGGTCGCAGTTACTCATACCACAGAGTGTGACAACCTCCCGCCGAAGGAACGAGCTAACATGCAAGACAGTTCCATGCAGCGGCAATGGCAGTCCTCCCATATCGGGGGAGCCAACGCTGCCTATGTCGATGAACTGTACGAATCCTACCTGACTGATCCTAATTCCGTGCCGGAAGACTGGCGCGTTTATTTCGAAAAACTCCCCAGTGTTGATACCGCCGTCGAATCCGATGTGCCCCACGCCGCCGTGCGTGAATACTTTCTGTTGCAGGCGAAGAACCGTTCGCGGGTGCAGAAGTTTGGTGCCGGTGCGGTCAGCACGGAGCACGAGCGTCGTCAGGTCCGTGTGCTGCACTTGATTGCAGCCTACCGAAACCGTGGTCACCAGGTGGCCAAGCTGGACCCGCTGGGCATCATGGAGCGCGAAGCCGTTCCAGACCTGGAACTGGCGCATCACGGTCTCAGCACGGCTGATCTGGATACCGTATTCCAAACAGGCAACCTGTTTATTGGTAAGCCTGAAAC
>NZ_LWEZ01000040.1:0-1059 GCF_001634945.1 Alcanivorax sp. HI0044 | reverse complement strand
ATGGACGACGGGTCGCTGGAGTAGATCACCTTGATGAAGTTGCCATTGGCGATGATCGCGTTCTCTTCTTCGTCCACGGCAATGGTGCCGGCGAACGGGCCATGAACGGAGTCACGGCGCAGCAGGCTGGCGCGCTTCTGCAGATCACCCTTGCCAGACTCGCGTACCACAATAGCCTTCAGGCGCAGGCCATCGCCGGAACCGGCTTTTTCGATCAGCAGGCGGGCCAGAATTCGGCCGATACGACCGAAGCCGTACAGCACCACATCGGTACGCTCAGGCATGCCAACCTTGCTGCTCACCGCTTCTGCCAGCTCTTCGCGCACGTAGTCTTCAATAGACAAGCCGCGATTGTCTTTCTTGTACTCCACCGCCAGTTTGCCGATATCAATACGGCAAGGGCCGAGATCCGACTTCACCACTTCCTGAAGAATCGGGAAGGTATCGACCACAGACAGCTCGGAGTCCTCGACCTGCTTGACGAAACGGTGGCTCTTCAGAATCTGGATAACAGACTTGTTGACCAGGGAACGGCTGTACACGGTCGTGGTAACGTTCTTTTCACGATGCAGGCGGCCGATCATGGGGATCATGGCTTCTGCAATCTCTTCGCGGTTTTTCCAGCGTCCGAAATGGTCTTCCAGTTTGCTCACGGAGATGGCCCTCTCAGTTTGGGTTCAGGCGGCGGAAAGCGGCGTCATTGCCCTGCTTCCTGGCCCACCTGCGGTGGTGGAGTTCGGGGCGCGCATAATAGCGCCAAAAAGCGGCTTTATCCACCCGGGTTACGGGGATATTGCGCGCTACAAGCCCAGGGAGCCGGCCCTGTCGGAAACAAACCGCTAATACATCAGCCTTATCATCCCGCAGGCGGTGCCTGCATAGCGGTGGCAACCTGTTCACGCAGCACCGGCACCACCTCGTCGTTAAACCAGGGCCGCTGGCGCAGCCACAGGCGATTGCGGGGGCTGGGATGGGGCAACGGGAAAAACCCCGCCTCCAGCGCCCGGGCAAAATGCCGCACATTGTCGGTGAGGGTTTTACCCCGCTGCGGCAGGTAAT
>NZ_LWEZ01000039.1:0-617 GCF_001634945.1 Alcanivorax sp. HI0044 | reverse complement strand
GATACGCGGCCTGGCGAATAGGGCGAGGAAAGAGGCGGCTGATACGGCCAGCCATCCGCACAAAGCGTTCAAACTTGCGCTGCTTGTCGTCGTTCCATTCCAGCTGCATCTGATCGCGCAGTTCCTGAGGAAGAAAGCCGGTGGTGACAAACCGGTTGAAGCGGCTGAACAGTAACTGGCTAACCGGATTGAGGAATTTCAGATCGGCGATGATCATCAGGAATTCACGCACACGGTCATCAATGCTCAGGTTCTTCAGGCCGTTTTGCCAGTACGCCTCAAAGCCATCCAGATCCCGGGGCCACATGTCCTGGCGAACCTGCAGGGTGGTGCCCAGCGGGTGAGATAACTGATAGAACTCTTCCTGCTCTGCGCGGCTCAGCGTCCGGTTAACTTTCTGATAGGTATCCACAAAGCCCCAATACAGGCAGGCGGCAACCCACATCTGCAGTTCGGGGTCGAAGGCATTGTATTTTACCGGGGAGCTGTCAGTGGAATAGACCTGCTTGTGCGCGCCGTTAACGGCTTTTCGATAGGCCAGCTTTTCTTCGCTCGTGCCCATCATGGCAACGGCCAGATAGGTAAAGGTGGTGCGGGTGCGTTTGAGCGGACGGTGC
>NZ_LWEZ01000038.1:0-540 GCF_001634945.1 Alcanivorax sp. HI0044 | reverse complement strand
TCATGGCATCCGGGCGGTTGCTGGCTTCACTTACACGCACCGTAACGGTCATACCCGGTAAAATTGTCTTTTCGTGCTGGCGCGCCAAGCTGAAGGTGACGCGATAGGATTGTGCTACGGAATTCGGCTCAGTTTCATGTTCGTGATATTTGAGCGGCAACGGATGCTCCGAGTCGTTACCGAAAATTGCGTCGGCCATCAGTCGTTCCGGTGATTCAAGAGTCGCCATCAAGTTCTCCGGGACGTTGATGTGAACACGGAATTCCTCCACGTTTTGCACTCGCACGATTTGTGCGCCAGCGGGTACGTTGGTGAACGGATCGACCAGTCGTCGTGTTACCAGTGCATCGAACGGTGCGAGGATGCGTGTGTAGGCAAGGTTTCGTTGTGCTGTAACAAGAGCAACTTTACGCAGTTTGTATGCGGTTTCGGCCTGATCAAATTTTGCTTGCGGCAGTGTGCCCCGTTCGAACAAGGTACGGGTTCTCTCAAGATCGCGCGAGGCCTGTTCGAGTTGTAGTTCAGCTTCGCGCACCGCGA
>NZ_LWEZ01000037.1:0-857 GCF_001634945.1 Alcanivorax sp. HI0044 | reverse complement strand
TGCCTGCACCTGCATCGCATTCAACCATCCAAGCTGGTGGACCGGTCTGCCATGGAGATCAAGGCAATCCAGAAAGTGATTCGCGACAAGCTGAAAGTGTATATGTAGCAACGCCCGAGGCCTGACGCAGGGCGCCTAACGGTAAAGGTCAGGCGCAAGCGTCAGGCACCCGGCTTCAAGCTTCCGGCGTTTGATAGCAATAATCCAGCGCCTGAATGTAATACTCCAGCCCACGCTGGGCCGCCTTGAAGGCGCGGTCACGGCTTTCCTGCTCTACACAGAGCAACTTCACCAACTCCATGGCCTCATGGGGGTGATCGTCGTCATAGGAGGCATGAGCTCTCAGCCAGGCCATGGAATGACGGTTAATCGTGGCGACCCCGTCTTCCTGATACGCCTTCATGCCCTTGACCACACTCTGGCTCCACTCGCCCGTGGCCCACTCAATGGCCAGATTGGTGGCAGCAATACCTTCTTCCAGGCTGCCCTGGCGCCCCATGGTCCAGAGAAAATTGTTGACCGCATCCATCGCCGCAGGAGGCTCAACGAACTCAAGGTCTTCCAGTGTCAGGCCGAAGCCCATGGCCCAGTCCTGGTACCAATAGGCGTGGCGCTGCTCAATCTTGATGTTGCCGATCAACCAGTTCTTGGCCTGCTCATGGCCCGGGAAGCGGCCAGGCCGGGTTTTCGCCAGGTTCAGCCCCATATACTTGGGGAAGTTTTCCACCAGCGGGTAGAAATTCAATAACGCACAACGGAAACGCGGCAGGCTCAGTTGCCCGCTGGCCATTTCCGCGAATACCGGGTGGTTAACAACCTTGTTCTTGAGGGGCACCAGGTCATCCCAGAACTGCTGG
>NZ_LWEZ01000036.1:0-6605 GCF_001634945.1 Alcanivorax sp. HI0044 | reverse complement strand
TTACTACAGTACCGCGACCAGAGATGGAGAATACGTCTTCGATCGGCATCAGGAACGGCTGATCAACGGCACGCTCCGGCTCCGGGATGTACTCGTCCAGGCACTCAACCAGCTTCTGCACGGCAGGCATACCGATGTCGCTGGTATCGCCTTCCAGAGCCTTCAGGGCAGAACCCTTGATGATCGGGGTGTCGTCGCCCGGGAAGTCGTAGTCGCTCAGCAGCTCACGCACTTCCATTTCTACCAGCTCGAGCAGCTCTTCATCGTCAACCATGTCCGCTTTGTTCAGGAACACAACGATGAAAGGCACGCCAACCTGACGGGACAGCAGGATGTGCTCACGCGTCTGCGGCATGGGGCCGTCAGCTGCGGAACAAACCAGGATTGCGCCGTCCATCTGCGCGGCACCGGTGATCATGTTTTTCACATAATCAGCGTGACCGGGGCAGTCTACGTGGGCGTAGTGACGAGTCGGAGAATCGTACTCTACGTGTGAGGTCGCGATGGTAATACCACGCTCACGCTCTTCCGGGGCATTATCAATACCATCGAAAGCAATGGCGCTACCGCCCCAGACTTCTGCACACACGCGGGTCAGCGCGGCGGTCAGGGTGGTTTTACCATGGTCAACGTGACCGATGGTGCCTACGTTTACGTGCGGTTTATTACGTTCAAACTTTTCCTTAGCCACGACTCTTCACCTCTTAACTTGGCTGTGCTCTCTCGCCATATGGCGCGCATACACCCGATAAAGACACATTTAAGGACTGCAGCTCATTCGCGCAGACCACCCTGGCACCATCAAGACACATGAAGCCGGACCCAGGATATACCTGGGCCCGGAAATTGGAGCTCATGACCGGATTTGAACCGGTGACCTCACCCTTACCAAGGGTGTGCTCTACCTACTGAGCTACATGAGCATAACCTTCATGCCACCTTAACGGCGACCAAACCTCTCCGGAGCTGGAGCGGGTAGCGGGAATCGAACCCGCATCATCAGCTTGGAAGGCTGAGGTTCTACCGTTGAACTATACCCGCAATTCTTCCGATGCCTGCCAGCCTTCCGGCTTTTGATTTCGCCTGGCAATTTAACTGCCCGGCAAAATCAATCTATCTGGTGGAGGGGGGAGGATTCGAACCTCCGAAGCTTTCGCGTCAGATTTACAGTCTGATCCCTTTGGCCACTCGGGAACCCCTCCAGAAAAGGGCCTACATTCTCTTTACGCTTCAACAACTTGTCAACTTGTTTTCAAGTAGTTACCAAGCGTTTTATTAATTGGAGCTGGCGAGAGGAGTCGAACCCCCGACCGGCTGATTACAAATCAGCTGCTCTACCAACTGAGCTACGCCAGCTCACAAGGGTTGCGAATTCTATAGAAAGGCATGGGGGGACGCAATCCACTTAAGCATCAAACGCCTAATAATTGCGCACCCGATCAGTAACAGGAAACCTTGTCGACACCAAGCAACTGATTTCCCTCAAGAAACGCCTTGAGGTCGGCGTTATCTTCAGGCTTCGAATTCGCCAGGTAGACCCAATATTCGGTCACATCCCGGGCCGTTTCACGGACAAACGCGGGATAGCCTGCATTCTGCATCTTCAGGCGAAGCCCTTCTGCGGATTCGGCGCTGGAAAAATAACCCAGAGAAATGGCATTGGCATCCCCTCCCTCCTTGACGATGAAGCTATCCACTCCATGATCCTGCAGCTCTCTCAGCACCCGCAATGCACGCTCCCTGTCCTCATAGGGAGGCAGATACACCCAGTTAAGGCGGTCCTTCTGCACAGCCAGACCCCGCACCCGGCCCGGCAGACCAATAGCCTTAAGCTGCACTGCACCAGCCTCTGCCTGCTCACGGTTTTCCCATGGTCCAACCACAGGGCACAAACTGCCACCGGGCACACTCGCCGCCGGCGCACTCTGCGGCTGGGGACTATCTGCGAGCAACCGCAAACGCTCGCCACCGGCAGCAGCCTGGGAGACCGGCAAACGCAGCGAAGGAGGCTCCGGGGCCAGCGATTTGGTCAACTGAAAACCCACGTAGACCAGATTAATCACCAGCAAACTGTAGAATATCCACCGCACAGGTGTTCCCCCATCGTTTATTGTTGTCGTGCTGCCACTCGCTCCAGGCCATCCAGGACCAGATCCGGCGCATGCTCAAACGCAAACGCAAACGATCCGATCAACTCCGGCGCATCGCCGCCCGTGACGAGCACTTTGCAAGTATCATCAAGCACTTGGCGCAGTTCAACCACCACATCCGTGACAAAGGCCACAGACATGCGCAAGAGTCCGTTATGAACACACTCGCCAGTGGACTGGCCAAGCTGCAGCTGTGCCGTTCCCGGTTCGATATGCACATCCGAAGTATCCCGAAGCAAGGCTCCGCGCAGCATGCCAAGCCCCGGCACGATATAGCCCCCCAGAAAAACACCGCGCGCATCCACGGCATCGATAGTCAAGGCGCTGCCGCAATCGATAATGATCGATGCCCCGTAACGTTGAACCCCCTCAATCATTGCCACCCAGCGGTCAACGCCAAGCTTTCTCGGATCCGGATAACAACTTTGCACACCAAAATCGGATGCGCAGGAATAATAAAACCGGGGCTGACAACCTGTGCGACTCGCAAGACAAGAGGCAATAACCGCATCCGCCTCCGGCCCGGCGACTGACGCGATCCATATTTCATCAGGCGACCGCCCAGCCCCCGCCAACATGACATCCACCACCCGCGACCACTCCCGCCCATGGCGGCAGCCACCCTGATGCACCGTTGCGCCGTCGCAGTAACGCCACTTCATGGCGGTATTGCCCACATCAACAAACAGCTTCATTGGATTCTCAAACTCACTTCTCCGCCGTACAGGGAGCGCAGCCCATCTTTTGTTTTCAGCAATAGCGCGCCATCAGGGGCCACTCCAGCCGCAACACCCACCAGCTCCTGATCCACGGCCCTGACAACCACATTCTTGCCGGATACCGCATCAAGCTTAGCGAACGATTCGGCAAAGGCGTCAAAGCCATGGACCTCGAAAAGCGCCAGCATATCCATTAATCGGATAATCACCTGGCTGGTGAGATCCGTGCGCGATGGCATCTGCGGCAACACAGCAGCCAAATCAATCCAGCGCTGGTCAATGGCGTCAGCCTGGGCCGCCGTCATCCGGCCGTTGAGGCCCACACCGATAACCACATCCACGCGACCATCCATCTCCCCCGCAAGCTCAATCAACACACCACCAATCTTGGCACCATCAACCAAAAGATCATTGGGCCATTTGAGGGCAATCGGCAGGTCCGGCTCAAGCTCACGCAACGCCTCGGCAACAGACACGCCAACCGCCAGACTCAGCCCTCCCAAGGCGGCAAAGCCTCCAGGCAACGTGTACCGAACAGAAACGTACAGATTAGCGGCGAACGGAGACTGCCAGACTCGGCCGCGGCGACCGCGGCCCGCCAACTGGCATTCGGTGATAAATACCTGGGGATGGGAAACAGGCCCTACCAATGCCAGGGCATCCGCGTTGGTAGAACCGGTGACCCACTGATAATGCAGGTCCGCAGCACCGCCGAGACGGCGCTGCACAATATCGGAATCGATCAACTCCAGTGGCTGAGCCAGCCGATAACCTTTGCCTTTCACAGATTCCAGAGTAAGACCGAAATCCGCAAGGCGCTGGACTCGCTTCCAGACCCCAGCCCGGGAAATACCCAACACCTCCCCAAGCTCTGAACCGGAACGAAAGTTACCATCGGCGAGAAGACGGACCAGCGACTGATCCGCCTCTTTCATCGTGCTCAAGCCTCCCAAACAACCCCGCGCGTCTTGGACCACTGAGCAATATCATCAGCGTAACGTTTTTCGATTTCATTGCGCTTGAGCTTCAATGTCGGGGTGATCAGGTTATTTTCGACACTCCAGGCATCTTTGCACACGATCAACGTGGTCATACGCTCGTGAGGGTCCAACACCTCGTTGACGCGAGCGAGCAGTTTCTCCAGCTCCTTGGTAAAGTGCTCCTTCTCACTGCCCTTACTCAAACGCTCCTGCTCTTCCGGAGTAATGTTAAGCAAGGCAACCGGCTGCCCCATACCCTCGCCGATTACACAAGCCAGCTCGAGACCCGGCATGGTAGACAGTCGATTCTCGATCGGCGCTGGCGCCACATATTTGCCCTTTTCCGTTTTGAAAATCTCTTTCACGCGACCAGTGATGCGCAAACGGCCCTTGCCGTCGATTTCACCCACATCGCCCGTGCGCAACCAACCGTCTTCGGTCAGATCTTCCGCTGTCTTCTCAGGCTGCTTGTAGTAACCCTTCATATTCCCCAAGCTGCGCACGAGAATTTCGCCACCTTCTCCGATACGGCATTCAACCCCATCATTGGGTGTGCCCACCCAACCAATTTGTTGGTCGCCCTCTTCGGTGGTGTGCGACCACGCCAGGTTTTCTGTCATGCCGTAAACTTCGAGAATTTCCAGATCCAGTTTCTTGAACCAGGTAATAATCTCAGGTGACAGCGCGGCGGCACCCGACAGCGCAATACGGCACTCATCCAGCCCCATGGCACCAAGCACTTTTTTCTTGATGATTTTGTTGAGGAAAGGAATTTTGAGCAATCGGTTGAGTTTTTTCGGCGGCACGGCTTCTGAAGCCTTCTGGTAAAACTTGGACCAGATCCGCGGCACAGCAAAAAATACCGTTGGTTGTGCCCGCTTGATATCTTCGCCAAAGGTATCCAGAGACTCGGCAAAAAAGATTTTGTTACCCACATACAGCACCGCGATTTCCACTGCCACGCGCTCAGCCACATGAGACAGAGGCAAGTAAGAAATCATGCGTTCGTCAGGCTTAAGGTCGTACACCTTGATCATCTTCTCCCCGACGGCGGAAAGACTCTCAAAGTCGTGCATCACACCCTTGGGCATACCAGTGGTGCCAGAGGTGTAAACGATAGTTGCGAGATCCTTCAGGTCCGGCACATTAATCTCAGCCAGAGGCGCAGTATCGCGAATAATATCCGGCCATTTTGGGAAGGCTTGCAACGCATCATCCGGCGCCAGACTCAACGCAATCTGCTGCACACCATCAGGCACACCCGCTTTCATCATGTCCCAGTCATCGAGCTTGCCCACAAACAGAAACTTGGACTCACTATGCTCCATGATCTGACGCACTGTTTCGGCCACCAACGTCGGATACAAAGGCACGCTGACACCGCCCGCCATCCAGATTGCCACGTCAGTGATAATCCACTCGGCACAGTTCTTGGACACCAGCGCAACGTGGTCGCCCTTCTTCATCCCCTGAGATTGCAGATAGGCAGCAATCTTGCGCGCCTCTTCATCCACCTGTTTCCAGGTGTATTCACGCAGCTCACCACCACCCAGAGGCTGAACAAATGCCACGGCATCGCCGTGTTGCGAACGACGCTGAGCCAGAGCCTGCAGCGGAGTCATCACACTCTTTCCTGTTGTCATAATTCTCAACCTTTCCCGAGTCTAAAATGTCAATGAAACGGCCCGCCCAACGAACGGCAAACCGGAGCAGGCACCCCTGCGAATTCCTTTAAAGATGATCCAGCAGATAAAGCATCACCTTGACTGCTCAAGTCCCAGAAGGCGCCCGCATAGAACCGGAGCACCTCCCGCTGCCCACCTATCCCACTGTCATCCCCAAACAGCAAACCCCAACCATACCACTTTCCCCCGCCGCAATGGAGTCTTTCACAGCCCCGAAAGCACCGGTAAACGCTTGTTTACTGTAGGAATACACACTGGCACCGCACCAAGAGTAGAGCCTTACCGCCGAAGGATAAAGAGCAATAGAGCGCCCTCCTCATCGAAAGGATGCCTGAACAAAATTCAGACCAGAAGCAGCAACAAACGGACCGATCGCGGCCAACGCATCAGCAGCGCAGCTCTTGACCTGGGAAATAAACAAGCAGGTTGATTTTGTTGCACACTGCCACCCCACGTCGCTCACATAGCCAGGCACACAGCCTTAAGGCACAAGAGGAGCAGTGCCGGAAAGCAAAATGAGGCAGATTGAGGGGAGAGTGCGGGCTTCCAGTGAGCAAACAAACAAACCGACACTTGCGCGACAAGGATTATCTGTTTCTTTAAGAGCCTGACGATGACCTATTTAGGTAGCGAGCATGCTCGCTACCCCCTTCGGGACGCCTGCGGCGCACCAAACTGGCTCCTGCGGAGCATCGCTTGTCACACCTCGGTCCCCCTTGAGGGGATGGCGGCTTCGCCGCGAGGTAGGGAGAGGAGTTCACCGTATCTTAAACCAAACAAAAAACCCCCGTCACTTTCGTGGCGGGGGTCTTTTGTTTGGTTTAAGAGCCTGACGATGACCTACTCTCACATGGGGAAGCCCCACACTACCATCGGCGATATGTCGTTTCACTTCTGAGTTCGGCATGGGATCAGGTGGTTCCAACATTCTATGGTCGTCAGGCAAACTGGTTTGGTTGTCCTGAATAATCAGGATGACCAAATAGGTTGCCTTACCGGTGTTCTCTACCGAAGTAGAACTGCTTGCTCACCGGCAAAGCCAAATTGGGTAACGAGAAGTTTGCTATTCAA
>NZ_LWEZ01000035.1:0-719 GCF_001634945.1 Alcanivorax sp. HI0044 | reverse complement strand
CCAGATCATTGACGATCACGTCCTCACTCTGCTGGCTATGCTGCTCCGTGCGCGCAAACATGAGCAATGTCTCCAGGGTGGCTTCCATGTCATCGACGGTGTCGTCCATACGCCGAATCAGAGGGCGGTCGCCCACCTGGCTCACCAGTAATTCCAGGTTGGCGCGAAACACCGCCAGTGGCGTGCGCAATTCGTGG
The DNA here is from genome assembly GCF_001634945.1 of Alcanivorax sp. HI0044. Taxonomy (NCBI): domain Bacteria; kingdom Pseudomonadati; phylum Pseudomonadota; class Gammaproteobacteria; order Oceanospirillales; family Alcanivoracaceae; genus Alcanivorax; species Alcanivorax sp. HI0044. The sequence continues at coordinate 522 of NZ_LWEZ01000035.1, read as the reverse complement.
CTGGCATCACGGGTAAACTGGCGCTCACGCTCCACAAACGACACCAACCGGTCCGCATAGCCATTCAGTGCCGCCACCAAAACCGCCACTTCGCTACCCGAATCCGCCGATATGTCGCTGAGATCCGGGCGAGCCACACTGGGGTCATTCACCGGCGTTTGCCGTAATGCATCAGAAAGCTGGACCAGGGGGGAAAGTAAATCGCGGGATTTTTTCCAACCGAGAAACGAGGTGATGTAAATCACCAACAACACCCCGGTTAACGGCAGAATGCCGAACAGGAACGCCAAGACCGACACGCGCTTTTCATCAAAAATCAGGTAAAGCCGCGCGCCGTCGCGGTGCTCGATATACACAATGGGCCGCTCACCGGCCAGATCCACCCGCTGATAACCGTCAGGCAAATTCGCCAGTACCTGGGGAATCGTATCCTGCACCGCCTCACTGTCCAGCAAGCCCAGCAGATGGCGGGTGTTGGGACGCGGCTGAGTCGGGTTTACCTCCACCAGCGACCAGTAGTGG
>NZ_LWEZ01000034.1:0-1592 GCF_001634945.1 Alcanivorax sp. HI0044 | reverse complement strand
CAGGGCCAGTGCCCGGGCCAGGGCCACGCGCTGTTTCTGCCCGCCGGATAATTGGGCCGGGTAGCGGCCGGCCAGGTGGCCAAGCTGGACCAGATCCAGCAGTTCATTCACCCGTTGGCGAATGTCGCCACGTGAGGGGCGTTCCTTGCGTGGCAGCATACGCAGGCCAAAAGCCACGTTGTCGGCCACGGTCAGGTGGCGGAACAGGGCATATTGCTGAAACACAAAGCCGACTTTGCGCTTGCGTACGTCCAGGTTGGTGACGTCCTTGCCGTGGAACAGCACCTTGCCTTGGTCGGCTTTTTCCAGCCCGGCGATGATGCGCAGCAGGGTGGTCTTGCCGGAACCGGAGGGGCCGAGCAGGCCGACCAGCTGGCCTTCCTGAACATCCAGATTGATGTCGTCCAGCGCGGTGAAATCGCCGAAACGCTTTTGAATCTGTTCGACACGAATGCTCATGGAGTGTCCTGTTCGGTTTTCTGTTCAGTGGCATTGTCCGTGTTGTGCTGTGTGGCCCATTCCAGCACGGTTTTCAGCAGCAGGGTAACCAGCGCCATGGCGGCCAGCAGGCCGGCCGCGGTAAAGGCGCCCACGGTGTTGTAGTCCTGATTCCACATCTGCACCAGCAAGGGCAGGGTCAGGGTCTGCCCGCGAATCAGGCCGGAGACCACGCTCACCGCACCGAATTCACCCACCGCCCGGGCGTTGGTGAGTACCACCCCGTACAGCAGCGCCCAGCGGATTTTCGGCAGGGTGACATACCAGAAAGCCTGCCAGCCGGAGGCGCCAAGAATGATGGCTGCTTCTTCTTCGTGCTGGCCCTGGGACTCCATTAACGGAATCAGCACCCGTGCCACATAGGGGCAGGTAACAAAAACGGTGACCATGACCATGCCGGGCAGGGCGAACATGAGCTGCACGCCCATGCCGCTGAACCAGTTACCCACCACGCTCTGGGCCCCGTACACCACCAGATAACACAGCCCGGCGACCACCGGGCTCATGGCGAAGGGGATGTCGATAAGGGTGCTGAGCAGTTTGCGGCCGCGGAACTCGTAACGGGTAACGCACCAGGCCAGCAGAATGCCGAACAGCAAGTTCACTGGCACGGTGATTAACGCGACGATCAGGGTCAGCTTGATGGCGCCGAGCATGTCCGGGTTGGTCAGATTCTGTTGCACCATGGCCCAGCCCTGGCTGAAGGCTTCGGTGAAAATCAGCGCCAGTGGCATCACCAGCAAGATGGCGACCGCAGCAAACGCTGCGATGACAAGAAGCCACTGATGCCAGTGGCGGGGGCGTTCATGCATGGTCAGTGCCCCTTCCAGCGACGGGTCAGACGGGACTGCACCAGCTGGATGCCGAAGAGCAGCACCAGTGAAGCGACCAGGATCACCGAGGCCAGCGCGCTGGCGGCGGCGTAGTCGAATTCATCCAGGCGGATGTTGACCAGCAGCGACAGGATTTCGGTTTCGAAGGGCATATTGCCGGCGATGAAAATCACCGCACCGTATTCCCCCAGACTGCGGGTAAAGGCCAGGGCAGTGCCGGTGAGCAGGGCTGGCATCAGCTGCGCGAGGATCACCCGCGTA
>NZ_LWEZ01000033.1:0-739 GCF_001634945.1 Alcanivorax sp. HI0044 | reverse complement strand
AGGTCAGCCCTTTCACCTTCGCCTTGGCGGGCGCAGGGGCCTCCTCCTTCGTCGGCTCTTGAGCAGGTGCCACGGAACGGGCAGACGGCGCTTTCGCCAATGCAGCGGCGGCCGATCCCTCAGGCTCGGGATCGGCCGCTGCTGCCGGGCTGGGTTCAGGGGTGCCCGAGGGAGCACCGACAGGAGCACGGGACGGCACCGCCACATCAACAGCAGGCCCTGGCGATGCAGGAGCATTAGCCTGCTCTTCCTCCGGCCAGTCCAATGCCGGTGAGGGCGCCGCCCCGGGCAAAGCCACACGAGCCACCCAGGGCGTCAGCCCCATGGCTTTCAGGTAACTCTGGCGCTGCGCTTCGTTCATGAAGCACCTCCGGTGTCGCCAGACGCCGGACGCACCAAGCACCACGCAAAAAGAACACCACCGTCAGGCATCCGGCATTCGGCGTCAGGCAAGCACATCATACATCCGCTGCCTGCGGGTGGGCCCGTTCCACGCCAGCTGCGAAGTGATTCAGGGCATTCAGGTAGGCCTTGGCGGAGGCGGTAATGATGTCCACATCCGCACCGTGGCCGTTGACGATACGGCCGCCTTTCTCCAGGCGTACGGTCACTTCCCCCTGGCTGTCGGTGCCCGCAGTAATCGCGTTGACCGAATACAGTTGCAGGGCGGTGTGGCTGTCCGCCAGTTTTTCGATCGCCTTGAAGGCCGCATCCACCGGGCCGGCACCACTGGCCGTGG
>NZ_LWEZ01000032.1:0-546 GCF_001634945.1 Alcanivorax sp. HI0044 | reverse complement strand
AATTCGAAGGCGTCGGCGTTACCGGCGGCCGCTTCCAGGGCGTTTTTGGCGATCTGCTGGGAAATTACCCGCATTTCGGAAGCGCGGGTAATGTTCTCCTGCGCCTTGTTTGCCGTGGTGGCGGACAGCAGGAAGTTGGCCAGTGCCAATAGCACAAAGATGGCAAGGCCCACATAAAGGGCAATATTCAGCGTGCCGCCGCCTGAGCCCCCCCGCAATTTTTCGAACAATGCTCCCGAATTGAACTTCATAGTCTGGCTCCTGGCCTGGCGTTCACTCTTCTTATATTCCCCGAGTTGTTCTATGCCGTTAGCCGGTACGGGCTACCTGCATAAAACGCGGGTCCTCTGCCAGCCGGGTGAGGCTGAACACGGACCAATACTCCCCTTCCCGTCGGTAGGCCCCGCGCACAAAGTTCGTGACGCTGGTGTCGCTGACCGGCAGTGATTCCACAAATTCATCAATGGGAAAATGTTGCATCCCCAGTACCTCGTCCACGGCCATGCCGGTGTAGAGGTCGTCCTGGTCCAGCACCAGCAGCCGGCG
>NZ_LWEZ01000031.1:0-1086 GCF_001634945.1 Alcanivorax sp. HI0044 | reverse complement strand
CGCCCAGCTTGCGAAAAATGGCCGTCATGTGGGCTTTCACCGTGGCTTCCGACACATCCAGTTCGTAGGCGATTACCTTGTTCTGCATGCCTTCCATCAGCATGCCCATCACCCGGAATTGCTGCGGGGTCAGGCTGGCAATGCGCTCGCTCATGGCGGAGTGGTCGGGCAGGGTCGGGGGCATGGCGCGGCGGGCTTTTTCCGGTAGCCAGCGTTCGCCGTCCATGATCTTGCGCATGGCATCGGTCATGGTGTCCACGGAAGTGGATTTGGGAATAAAGCCGTCGGCACCAAAGTGAATGGCCCGCTGTATCACGTCCACATCTTCGGTGGCTGAAATTACCACCACCGGGACTTTCCGGTATTGCTCGCGAAGGTACACCAGCCCCGAAAAACCGTGGGTGCCGGGCATGTGTAAATCCAGAAGAATGACATCGAAGGGGATGGCTTGCTGGCCCAGTACCTCCAGGGTGGCGAGCGAGTCGGCTTCGTGGATGGTGGCGCCGGGAAAACTGGCCTCTACAGCCTGTATCAGGGCCGCACGGAACAGGGGGTGATCATCGGCAATCAGTATGGTTGTCATGACTCTGATTTAAGCATGTTGCGTGCAAAGAGCCCAAAAAAAGATGGGAATGAAAAAAAGATGCTGCCCGGGGAGGGCAGCATGTGGAAAGGAAACACAGAAAACATCCATGTTTCATCAGCGTATGCGGTTTCAAGTGACGTCTGTATCAACGGTTCAGCCGTGTCTCGACCAGGTTGGCGACCACTGCCGGGTCAGCCAAGGTGGAGATGTCGCCCAGGCTGTCGTGTTCGTTGGCCGCCACCTTGCGCAAAATACGGCGCATGATTTTGCCGGACCGGGTTTTCGGTAGTCCGTGGGTAAAGTGAATCAGATCGGGAGTGGCGATGGGGCCGATTTCCCGGCGCACCCACTGGCGTAATTCGTCATGCAGGGCATCGCTGGTGTGCTCGCCATCATTCAGGGTCACATAGACATAAATGCCCTGGCCCTTGATGTTATGGGGATAACCGACGACGGCGGCTTCGCACACCTTGGGGTGTGAGACCAGGGCGCTTTCCACT
>NZ_LWEZ01000030.1:0-989 GCF_001634945.1 Alcanivorax sp. HI0044 | reverse complement strand
GGAATACCTGCCCTGGTTCAAGGCGGACATGATTGGCCTGACCGGTAGCCTGGAACAAATTCGCGAGGTCGCCAAGCAGTACGGTGTGGTCTTTATCAAGGATAAGGAGGCTGACGAGCAGGGGTACCTGTTTACCCATAGTGATTACATTTACCTGCTGGATGACCAGGCGCGGGTGCGCAAGCTGTATCCGGCGGATTTCAAAGTTGATGAGGTGGTAGCGGATGTTGAATCGCTTTTGTAAAACGGCATGTCAGGCGGCGGCCCTGGCGGCGGCCCTGGGTGCGGGCGTCGCTAACGCCGACGTGAGTATTTCCGGTGGCTGGCTGCGAGCGGTGCCGCCGGTATCGCCGACCATGGCCGGGTACCTCACCGTAACCAACAACGGGGACACCAGCGTAAAAATTACCGGGGCACGCAGTGATATTGCGGGCCATACCATGCTGCACAGCATGACAACCCTGGATGACGGGACGCGCAAGATGGGGCACTTGCACCACATCATGCTGGCGCCGGGGGATTCTTTCTCCCTGACACCTGGAGGGGACCATTTGATGCTGATGAAGCTGCAACGTGTCCCGCAGCCCGGGGAGTCGGTCACGGTTTGCTTGTTGCAGGCTGAAGGGGACGCACTGTGTTCGGCGTTGCCGGTGCGCCGCGAGGCGCCAGAGGAGTCTTGAATCCCGACCGTAATTACGGATAATGCCATTCTTTCGTCGTAGTAAAACTTTAATGAAAAAGACGAAGTGTCTGTGGGGAGACTATGAGAAAGGTATTGTCCGTCTTGCTCGGCGCGTCGCTGGGTGCTGTCCCGTTATGGGCTGGTGCTGCTGATAGCGATGTAGAGCAGACGCTGCGTGAGTATCAGCAGCGCCTTGAAAAGCTGGAACAGCAACAGGTTGAAAGCAGCCTGACACAGCCCGAGCGGCTGCGTATCAATGGATTCCTCCCCGCCGGCATGAGCCGTGCCGAGGCGGACACCACCTTGG
>NZ_LWEZ01000029.1:0-450 GCF_001634945.1 Alcanivorax sp. HI0044 | reverse complement strand
GCATTTGCCCCTTGCCGCCGTCGATAAGCAGAAGATCCGGCAACCGGCCCTGCTCTTTCAGCACGCGCTGATAGCGGCGCCGAATCGCTTCTTCCAGGGCTTCGTAATCATCCCCGCCAGCCGCCGGGTTCACATTAAAGTGGCGATACTCCTGCTTGCGTGCCCCTTGCTGGTCAAACACCACGCAGGACGCCACGGCTTTCTCGCCTTGTGTATGGCTAATATCGAAACACTCAATACGCCGCACCGGATCGCTGCTTTCCAGCAGCGTTTCCAGGGCCAGAAAGCGAGCCTCCATGTGTTCGCGTGCCGCCAGTTCGGCCGCCATGGACTGCTGGGCGTTGGTTTGCGCCATGGTGATCCAGGCGGCACGATCACTGCGCACCCGCCACGCCAGCCGGACTTTCTTGCCCCACTGGCTTTCCAGTGCCTGCTGCAACGCTTCAGCGC
>NZ_LWEZ01000028.1:0-759 GCF_001634945.1 Alcanivorax sp. HI0044 | reverse complement strand
TCATGTGGTTAATGTTGCGAAGTACCTGGGGGGTCGTGCGGTACTGGCGGGCAATGGCGCCCAGATTATCGCCGGGCCGAATTTCGTAACGGGCCCACTGCATGCGTTGGTCTTTGGGCAGGCTGGCCAGTTTCGTCTGGAAATTCTCGGCCCGATCCACAGGGACTAACAACCGGAAGGGGCCATCCGGGGATGTGGCCCAGCGATTATAGGACGGGTTGAGCAGGTAGAGCTCTTCCACAGAAATATCCGCCAAACGTGCGGCTTGGGCCAGGTCGATTTGCCCGCCGGTTTTTACCGTGGCGAAGTAGGGTTCGTTGGCGATGGGGTGGAGGGGGACGCCGTAGGCCTGCGGGTCACCGACAATCTGGGCGATGGCCAGTAATTTAGGGACATACGCGGTGGTTTCGCGGGGCAGGTTCAGGTTCCAGAAATCGGTGGGCTTTCCGGCTTCTTTATTGTGACGGATGGCTCGCGATACAGTGCCGCCCCCGGCGTTGTAAGAGGCTAGCGCCAGTAGCCAGTCACCCTCAAAGCGGCTGGAGAGCTGCTGCAGGTAATCCAATGCGGCATTGGTGGACTTGAGGATGTCCCGGCGTTGGTCTTCCCACCAGGTGCGCTGCATGCCGAAATAATCCCCGGTGGAGGGAATAAACTGCCAGGGCCCCGCCGCGCGGGCATGGGAGTAAGCAAAGGGATCAAAAGCACTTTCTACGATTGGCAACAAGGCCAGTTCCAGCGGCATATCGCGGGCTTCGG
>NZ_LWEZ01000027.1:0-800 GCF_001634945.1 Alcanivorax sp. HI0044 | reverse complement strand
TGCGTTTGCGTACGCTCACCGAAGACGATTACCCGGCGCTGGCGCGCCTTATGGATCAGGTCTATCACGATATTGGTGGGGCCTGGCCGGAAGACACCATCAAGACCCTGATCCGCATTTTTCAGGACGGGCAGCTGGTCATTGAGGATAACGGCGAGCTGGTGGCCACGGCGCTGACCATCAAGGTCAAATACGACCGTTTCTCCAACCCGCATCGCTACGAAGACCTGATCACCGATGACAAGGTGCGCTCCCACGACAAGAATGGCGATGCGCTGTACGGCCTGGATGTGTTCGTGGACAAGGAATACCGCGGCTACCGTTTGGGGCGCCGGCTTTACGAAGCGCGTAAAGAGCTGTGCCGGGAAGAAAACCTGCGTGCGATTTTGGCGGGTGGTCGCCTGCCGGGGTATACCAACTACGCGGACCAGATGCCGGTGACCGAATATATCGAGCAGGTGGAAGCCCGCGCCATCTACGATCCTATTTTGTCATTCCAGCTTTCCAATGGCTTCGACGTGAAACGTTTGATGAAAGCGTATTTGCCGGAAGACGAAGACTCCCACGGCTACGCCACCCTGCTGGAATGGGACAACATCCTCTACGAACCGGAAGATGACGACGCCGAGTGGCCGCGCCGTACTGTGGTGCGCGTGGGCGTGGTCCAGCGCCGCATGCGCGCCGCCCGCGACGTGCAGGACCTGCNCAACCAGGTGGAATTCTTTATCGACGCGCTGTCCGATCACCGCGCCGATCTCGCCGTGCTGCCGGAATTCTTCAGCGCACCATTGATGGGCCTG
>NZ_LWEZ01000026.1:0-928 GCF_001634945.1 Alcanivorax sp. HI0044 | reverse complement strand
GCCCGCATTGCGGGCTGACGCTTTTCCAGGAGAATATAATGAAACTTATAACGTTATCTCGAGCAATAACTTTAGTCACTTTCCTGGCTCTAAATGGCGGCGTTCATGCTGACGACTTTAGCGCGGACATTCCCAGCCATAATGGTTGCCAACTTAAGCCAGCCACCGACTGCGCAGGTGCGGACCTAAAAGGTGCGGACCTTAGCGGCTTAGACCTGACGGGAGCAAATTTTGCAGGCGCCAATCTTGAAGGCGCAGACCTGCGACACAGCAACCTTAAGGGAGTCAATCTGGAAAAAGCCAATCTTCGCAACGCGAATATGAGCCGGGCGCGCCTAATGAGCACCAACCTGCGCATGGCAGACCTTACCGGCGCTCGCTTGATTGCCATACAAAGCTGGAACCTGTTTGCCCAGAAAGCAATTTTTCACAACGTGGATGCAACTGGTGCGAATTTGGAGTTTGGCCGGCTGACTCGTTCTGAATGGAACAATGCCAATATGACAGGCGTCAACCTGGAGATGGCCTGGTTCAATAAAGCAAAACTCAATGGTGCTAACCTCCAGGATGCCAACCTTCAAGAGGTTAAGCTAAACCTTTCCAGTTTGCGCAATGCCAACCTGGAAGGCGCAAACCTGCGCTATGGAAACTTCCAGAGCATGGACATGCACGGGTGCACCGCTTGCCCCTTTGATTGGGCTTATAAAGACGGACCTGGACCGTAAACCGCGGACTTCAGCCCCCTTCTCTGTCAGGCGGGGGCTACTCTTCTTTTCCTTTTAACCTGCCGGACAAATTCTTCAACGCCATTTTCAACTTTAATGGCTTCAATGGCTTGTAAATCTGCATAAATCCATTCTGGATACAGCGTTGTTTTAGCTCTGCACTACGATCAGCCGTTACCAGCATTACCGGTAATGGGATTTGA
>NZ_LWEZ01000025.1:0-6430 GCF_001634945.1 Alcanivorax sp. HI0044 | reverse complement strand
TAGTAAGGTCGCTGTCGCCATTGCGGGCAACCACGTCGTTTTTATCAGGGCAGTCCTGTGCATTAGTTACATCCTTTTTGTTTGCAGAGTTAAGAAAGCAAGGGGCAAGCGCTACCGTGCCGCGCATGCCGCGTGGGGCAGGGTGAAGCTCTTAAAGTGGGTGCGTAGCAGCGTAATTATTCAAAAAGAGGTCGGTGCTCGAGGAAGTAATCGACCGGATATCCCCGCTGGTCGTCTTCCATGAGTGCTTAATGAATAACGGTCCCCCGCAGCTATTGTGACGATGATGATTGGTGAATGAAGCAGTATTGTATGACAATTTTTTGCATTTCTTTTTTGTGCTTGTTCCTGTGACAGAAATCACAGGATGGGTGCCATTGAAGCATCGGCTAAGCTGCGGTCACCGCTTCGGTGCCGTGAACGAGCCGGGGGGGGGGCGGTTATGGTGATCGGGGAGCGCCCGAACGGAGAGAAAGGAGTCTCACTGCCAAGAGGTGACTGGCGCAAGTGCTCTGGCTCAGGCGTTGCGATTGCTTTGGGCAATAGCAATGGATAATGGGTGACAGCGCATTGTGCGTGATCAATTATCCATTGCATTTGAGGGGTGGAGGGTCACACGGTCACCTTGGGCCCAGCACCAGGCATCGACCACGTCGAAGAACAGGCTAATGGCGTTGACCATGAATACCGCAAGGGTAAAACCCCACAGTGCCGGTGTCAGGTGATCGTCGCCCCAGCGCCCCGCCAATTGCCCGAGCAGGGCGATTTCCAGTGGAATCCAGGCTAGCAGGTGCACCAGTGACATGTCTTTGTTCATGCCGCGGTGGTGCCACATCAGGGGCAGGTTCACGGCGAGGACCAGCAGCAGGGCCAGCGCGATGGCCTGGCCAGAGAACGTATCCAGCAACAGCAGACTGGCCCCGTTGAGGGGCATCAGGATAAGGGCGACCCAGCCCTGCAGCCAGCGTGGCAGGTTGCGAAACGACAACCAGATGCTATGCAGGCGGTGTGTGGTGGTTGCGTGGTAGGCGTCCATGCCATGTTTCTCCTGGAGTGGGTTGGGTTACTGGGTGTTCAGTGACCAGTCATAGGGTAAAAACTGCACCTCCAGGTCCCCGTCGTCCAGTGCCTTTTGGCGATTGGCGGGTATGCCCAGCGTGTCCGAGTATTGCAGAAGGTAATGGGACAGGCTGCCGGCGGCGTCTTCAAAATCGTCTTCATACCAGTCGAAAATCTTCGAGACTTCCAGGGCGTCCTGTTCGCTGTTATAGCGATTGCGTTGTTTGTCGCTGAGAAATTGCCTTGTACTGTCCTCCAGTTGCGTATCCAGCTGGTCACCGGTGTAGGCGGTGGTGCGCAGGGCGGGGCAGCCGATGGACGCGCAGTTCACAGCGAAATGAATGCGCGGGTCCATCAGGTCTGGATTGCCACGAATCATTTCATGTTCCAGTTCATCCAGCGTCCGGGACTCTCCCAGCAAGGAAAAGAATGCCTTGTCCCAGGGGCTGGAAAAGAGATTGCCAATATCGCGAATCGAGTCAGGCTGATTTTCCCGAAGGATCAATTCAATGGTAAAGGCGTTGTAGGCGTTGATCAGGAACGCCAGTTTTTCATTGCGACTGAAGGCGTTGAACTCACCTTGAGTGACCGCAGTCAGGTTGTCCAGATACGACTGCAGGGCCTCATGGTTCTCGGCGATCCCGTCATAATCCACAGCCGTGGCGACACCACCGCGTTGTGGTTGTACATGTTGCTGCAGCAATGTGTTCCAGCGGCTGTGGTCAAACGCCATGACCTGACTGCTTAACAAAAGCAGGCTGATCACCAGTGCGGACATCCATTGACGCATGGGAGGCTCCTTGTGGTCGTCAGCTTTCAGTTAAGCATGGAAGGGGGGCAACAGGGCGTCAACGTGCCTGTTGCCGTGCCCGCTTGCGGCGTTGTGCCTGCAGGCGAAGCTGGCGTTTTTGCCACCACATGTAGGTGCCGGTGATAAAGAACAGCAAGGGCGTCAGCCCGCTGATCAGGACGATGATGCGCCCCGGCATGCCCAGGGCATCACCATTGTGGAGCGGGAACTGCCAGGTCATGAGCTGGCTGCCGGCGGCCACATTGGGGGCGTCCCATACCGCCAGTACCTCGCCGCTGTACTGGTCTACCCAGATGCGGCTGGCGCCGTAATGCTGCCAGGGTTCTCCGTCCCGGTTGAAAGCCAGCGAATAACTGCCGGTTTCACTGCGGGGGAAATCAAGGCGGATCAGCGGTGCCTGTGGGAAAACGGTGCGGGCAATATCCAGTGATTGCTGCGGGGAAATAGAGGGCGTGCCCGGGCTGTCCGGTAGCGTTGACGAAGGCGAGGGGCGCTTTTCCAGCGGGAGCATGGCACCCACCAGTGCCGCCACCTGGGTCGGGAATATCAGGGTGACCCCGGAAAAGGCGACCACCAGCAGTACCGGGAGAAAATAGATGCCGATGACCTGGTGCAGATCAAAGTGTAATCGGTAGGTGCCGCCGCTCCGTTTAATGGTCAGGTTGCGACGCCACTTTCCCTTGCGCTTGCCGGTGGGCCACCACAGGTAAACGCCGGTCAGACAGAAACCGAGCAAGCACAGGCCAAGCACGCCAACCACAATCTCGCCAATTTCGCCGGACAACAGGGTGTAATGCAGGCTGTAGATCCAGGTCATCAGGTAGTCGCCCCAGGTGCGAATCGCAAGCACCTCGCCGGTATAGGGGGAGACGCTGACCTGAATCGGGCCGGGTTCGCCCGGTGGAGCAAAAAAGCGCAGGGTGTGGGGGCTGCCGGGGGCCTGTGCCGGCTCGATACGCAATGCTTTGCGGCCCAGCTCGGCTTCGGCGTTGGCGACGATGTCGTTAAGGGGAAGCGTGCTTTTCCCCTGAGTCATCAGTTGCGGATTGAGCGACTCGTCCAGCCCCTCATGGAAGACCAGTAAACTGCCGCTGAGGCCGATAACCACCAGCAACAGCCCGGTGATCAGGCCGGTGTATTTGTGCAAAGTGAAAAGCAGGTTGCGCATAAAGTATCAGGCTCGGAAATAAAACGGGCAGCCATTGGCTGCCCGTTAGCTAGCTGGGCGACTTATTAGAAGTCCAGATTGTAGCCCAGAGTGACGGTACGACCACGGCCCTTGAAGTTCTGGTCATCACGGGTGGTGGCTGTTTGCGAGAAGTAGCTGAAGTAATCCTCGTTAAGCAGGTTTTCGATGCCGGCAGTGACTTGGCCTTTGGGCAGCGCGTATCCCAGAGACAGGTCAACCAGTTGGTAGGAGCTGAAGTCGTTCGTGTCGCCTTCGAAATCCTTGTTGAAGTAGTGAGTCCCCTGAAGCTGGGTATGCAGCTTGCTGGTCCATTTGGCATGCCAGCGCAGCTGAATGCTGTCAGGGGCGATATTGCGGCCATCCAGCCGAGTGTCTACGGTGCCGTCATCATCACTGTCGAACTTGCCGCTGATGTGGGCATAAGTGGCGTTCAGATAGTGCACCGGATTGATTTGCCATCCTGCGTCGGCCTCGATGCCCTGGATTTCGGTTCGCTCACGGCTGACTTCGAAGATGCCGCCGTTATTTTGCAGTCGTTGGCCCAGGTCGGAATCGGAGCTGAAATGGCTGAGCTCAAAGTGGGCGCCGCCGTTATGCAGGCGGATACCGATTTCGGTGTTGTCGGTCACAATGGGTTGCAGATCGAGGAAGTCTTCCACGCTCTGGTTGGCCTGGTTGATGCCGCGCAGAACACGGCCCACATCGGGCATGCCGAACCCTTCAGAGTAGTTGGCAAACAACTGCGCGTTCTCGGTGGCCTGGAAGACCAGGCCGTAATTGAGCAGGGTTTCGTCAAAATCCGGGCTACCGCCTTCGACTTGCTGGCTGCCGTAGGAGGCCAGGGTGGTGAAATCGTCCACGTTCAGTTTCGCGTATTCATAGCGCACTCCGGCATTCAGGGTCAGTTGTTGCATGGGGCTGACTTCTGCCTGCAGGAAGGGCGCAATGTTGCGGAACTGGGTTTCCGGTACCCATTCGCGATTGGTCTGTGCCAGGATCTGGGTGGTTTCGTCCTGCAGCAGGTCCAGACCGGTGGTCAGCTTCAGACGGTTATTAAACATGCCGTCACGGGACAGGGTCAGTTTGCCGCCAATCTTGTCGGATTCGTTCTGGGACTGGTCGTAGACATTGGTCCCATAGGCCGGGTCCTGGAAGGTAGCGAAGACCCCCCCGCCGTAACGGGCCTTGAAGCTCTGGCTGTAAAGCTGGGTAATAAAGTGATTCCCGGCAAGATTGCTGTGGGTGTAGTTCAGCCCGACGGTCAGTACTTCATTCATGGCGGGGTCGCCTTGCGGGTCACCTTTTCGTGAGGTGGTAGGGATGCCGTTAACCCAGTTGCCGTCCACCGCTTCGTAGTCATGTTTCCCTTCCAGGGAAAAACGGTTAATGCTGAGCTCTACGTTTTGTTCATCGTTGATCCAGTAGCCCAGCTTCAGGAAGATGTCATGGCTTTCACTGTTCATGATGTCACCCTGGGTGTTGTCTACCCCAATGAGCTCGCTCTCGGCGTCGTAGAACATGCCGCGATCGGTGTAGCTAAGGCCGAGAAGATAATCCCAATTTCCTTTGATGCCGTCGGCGCGATAATCCACTTTGTATCCGAGGCTGTTGGAGTGGATGTCATTGGTGGGCGCGGTCATTTTTACGCCGACATGCTGATTCAGGGTGCCGGATTCCGGGCGACGGGTAACAAAGTTAATGATCCCGCCTGTGGCTCCCAGCCCGTGTTCGGCGCTGGCGCCATAAATCACCTCGATGCGTTCAACCATGGACAGGTCAATGGTGTAGCCATCACGTGACCCGTCGCGAAGGGGGTTGGATTGCGGAATGCCGTCGATGAGAAAGAGAGGATTACGTCCCCGGAATGTTTCCCCTGAGTTGCTAAGCTTTTGACGGCTGGGTGTGTATGACGGAATCAGGTTGCTTAGTACCTGGGACTGATCAGAAGTGATGCGCAATTGCTCATCAATTTCGTCGCGGGTAATGACGGTAACTTTTTGGGAGGTCTTGCCAACTTCGCTATTGGCGCGAGTGGCAGAAACCGTAATGGCCCCCAGTTCGTTAGCGTCCGACTCCGCGATGGCAAGTGGTGAAGCTGCAAGCGTGAACAATGAGATAGGCAAGCCAATAAAGTAAGTACGGAGCACGGGGGCTCTCCTTATTGTAAGCAATGTAAATTCAGGCGTTGAAAGCTAAGGTTGGCGGGAATGATTGTCAATATCGTTTTGGTGGCGCGGGCAGCGTGGTTCTTTTAATGGGGAGGGCACGGGCTGCGGTAGAGCCCGTGCCGATGAGGCTAGAAATCTACGCTATACCCCAGGGTGTAGGTACGACCACGGCCCTTGAAGTTGTACTCGTCACTCACGCGGGCGGCCTGGGAGTAGTAGGTGAAGTAGTCTTCATCCGTCAGGTTCTCGATACCCAGATCCAGTTTACCTGCGGGTAGCTTGTAGCTGACCATGGCGTCGACCAGGCTGTAGCCGTCAAAGTCCAGGTCCGGGTCATCAAAGCCGCGGCTGAAGAAATGGCTGACTTGCAGATAGGATGAGACGGTGCGGCTCCAGCCGGCATTCCAGCTCATCTGTACCGTGTCGGGGGCAATGCTCAGGCCGCTCAGTTCGGTATCGACAACGCCGTTGCCGTCGGTGTCGGATTCGCCGTCCTCGTGGGAATAGGACAGTTTGACGCGGTGGGCGTCGTTAATCTGCATGTGCCCGGACAGTTCCACGCCCTGGATTTCGGTTTTCTCCCGGCTGCCTTCAAAGGTGCCGGTAGTGGTGTTGTAGGTGAGGCGCTCGCCCAGATCCGAGTTGGATTCGTAGTAGCTCACTTCAAAGCCGTAGCGTGCCCAGTTGAAGCGCCCACCAATTTCCTGGTTGTCGGTAACGATAGGTTGTAGATCCAGCAGGGTATCTACGTCCTGGCCGGGGATGTTGATGCCGCGCAAGACACGGCCCACATCGGGCATGCCAAACCCTTCCGAGTAGCTGCCGTAGAGCTGCGCCCAGCTTGTGAGCTGGTATACCAGCCCGGCGTTGTAGAGTGTTTCGCTGAAGTCCGGGCTGCCGCCTTCCACGACCACATCGTCATTAAGGAACCTCTGAATAACTCCTTGCATGCTCAGTCTTTCAGGCTGGCTCGCAATCTAGGCGCGATTTTGAAGGTGTATGTCCATCCATCGAAAAAACGCAACGACGAGTGCGGGCTAGCCTGGAAGACCCGGAGGGCGTGGCCTGAAGCGCACATCTGCTGCGCCTTGCCTCTAGGAAAGGGAGCCACCCTGTCCGTCAAGACAAGACTCAACAGCTGCACGCTTCAGGCCACGCTGAGTACGCAAGGAGTTATTCAGAGGTTCCTTAACCACGTTGGTC
>NZ_LWEZ01000024.1:0-908 GCF_001634945.1 Alcanivorax sp. HI0044 | reverse complement strand
TTAGCTGGGTATGGGCCGGCCACGGCAGCATGGCCACCAACTGGCCCAGCGACAGGTTACGCAGATCCCGGCTGAGCATGTAACCGCCTTCTTCCGTGCGCCGGATCAGCTTCGCATTTACCAGCAGGTTGCGAAATTCATCCCATTGGCTGATTCCGGATTCCTGCATCACCTTGCGAACTTCCTTGCTGCGCAGCACCTTGCCGTTCTGCTGGCGCTGCCAGAACACATTGAGCAGGCGCACCAGGGCGTGCATGCGCGGCACCTGGCGACGGTGTTCCTGAAAGACTACTAACGCACGCACCAGCTCGGCACCACCGAGCACAATGGTCCAGGAAATATAAATCCACAGCAGAAACACGGGTACGGCAGCAAAAGCGCCATACACCACCTGGTAACTGGGCGCCTGCTTGATGAAAAAGGTAAAGCCGCCTTTCGCCAGCTCAAACAACAGAGCCGCCACCGCCGCCCCCAGCACGCCTTGTCGCAACGGAATCTTGGTATTGGGCACCACCGTGTACATCAGTGTCAGCATGGCGGTGGTGAACAGGAACGGCAGCAAGGACAGCCATAGCCGCACACCGCCCAGGTAGCTCACCGTGTCGCTGAAGATGGCCTGCGAGGTGAGATACGACGAGATCGCCAACCCCAGGCCCAGACAAATCGGCCCCAATGACAGCACCGCCCAATACATCAACAAGCTGGTGAGACCTTTACGCGGGGTCTGCACTTTCCAGATACGGTTCAGGGTTTGCTCAACCGTGCTCAGCATCAGGATGGAAGTGATCACCAGAAACACAATGCCCAACCCGGTCAGGTTTGCTGCCTGTTTGGCAAAGGACTGCAGGTGATCGAGCAGCATATTGCCTGCGGAGGGTACAAAATACTCAAACGCCCATGCCTGGAAC
>NZ_LWEZ01000023.1:0-863 GCF_001634945.1 Alcanivorax sp. HI0044 | reverse complement strand
TGAAAATAATACCACAACCACTCAGCTCCACGGTTGCGACACCGTGGTCAAACTCTGGCGCAAGCAATGCCTGGAGCGGGGCAATAATATTGCCCACCGCGAAAAGGAACTGGGCATCTGGCAGAGCCATACCTGGCTGGATTATTACGAGAAAGCCCGCGCCATTGGCGTTGCGCTGCTGTCGCTGGGACTGGAACGCGGTCAGCCGGTTTCGATTCTCAGTGAAGACAACAAGGAATGGCTGTACTGCGATCTGGGTATTGCCGGCGCCGGGGGTATCAGTAACGGCGTCTACACCACCGACAGCCCCGAGCAGTTGGCGTACCTGATCAACGACAGTGAATCGGCCTTCCTGTTTGTAGAAAACGATGAGCAACTGGACAAGTATCTGACCGTGCGTGATCAGGTGCCCACGCTGAAAAAAGTCATCGTCTACGACCGCAAGGGGCTACGGGATTTTGACGATCCCATGGTCATGTTCCTGGATGAGCTTTACGCCCTGGGTGAACAGATCCCGGATGCAGAAGCGCAGTTCAGTGCCAGCATTGCCCAGAGCCAGCCCGATGATATCCGCATGCTGATCTATACCTCCGGCACCACCGGGGCGCCGAAGGGGGCCATGATCAGTCACCGCAATGTGCTGTTCCAGCTCGAGGCCGGTGAGCAGGTGCTGGATGCCCATGAAGACGATGATCAGCTTTGCTTCCTGCCCCTGTGTCATATTCTGGAACGGCTGGTGTCGGTGGAGCTGCCCATCTACAAAGGCTGTACCGTGAACTTTGCGGAAAGCCCGGCAACCGTATTCGAGAACCTGCGCGAAGTGTCACCGAATACCTTCGCCGCCGTGCCGCGCCTGTGGGAAA
>NZ_LWEZ01000022.1:0-664 GCF_001634945.1 Alcanivorax sp. HI0044 | reverse complement strand
AACGACGCCCGCCCCACAAGGTCAGCAGCAGAATATCGATCACCGTGTCATCCACGGGCCCGGGAAAATCCTCCCACTGGGCGATGCAGTGTGACCAGGTCCGCGCCAGGTGTTGAAAAATCTGTCGATGGCGGGCGTCGCTGGCGATCTGGTTTTCCCGTTCCAGCATCTCGCGGTCAAAATACGGAGCCTGGCCGTCTTCATCCAGTGTCAGGCGGACCAGTTTGCGCAATCGCGTTTCCCATGGCTCTCCTGCCAGGGCGGTGTTGGCTGCTGCCAGATCGCTGCAGAGCTGTTCCATGCAGTGGCGCACATACCCTGAGAGCAAGGCTGTGCGATTCGGGAAATACTCGTACAGGGTGCCGACGGCATAACCGCTCTCTTCTGCAATGGCGCGGGTGGTGGCGGCCTCCGGGCCATCACGGCGCCAAATCCGAACAAATCCCTCGTACAGCGAATCCACCGTGAATTTTGCCCGGGCCTGGGATGGCCGCTTGTGGGGCTGCGGCAGCGATTTGTCGGTGCGATCTTTGCCCATAAATGAATCCGAACCCGTACTGGTGGCGGGGTTGTTAGCATGAATCTCAGTGAAACCGGCTCGTTGAGAGCCCGTCAACGGAGATCATTATGACGCAAAATACCACTGCCCGTTTGCTCACCGACA
>NZ_LWEZ01000021.1:0-1256 GCF_001634945.1 Alcanivorax sp. HI0044 | reverse complement strand
CCCCGGGAGCCAGGCGCACCCGCGCCAACAGATCCAGCCCCTGCTGCGCGCCTTGCGTAATCAGCAATTGATCCGCGCTGCATGGCAGCCCACGGCTGTAGCCCAGATAATCGACCAGCCCCAGGCGCAGACGCAGATCCCCCTGCACCTCACCATAAAGCAACGTCTCCGCCTGCTGATCCCGTACCGCCCGGTGCAGACAGCGCCGCCACGCCTGCCACGGCAGCTGCTCCCGCTCGGTCACCCCACCGGCAAAATTGAAACGCCGGGCGGGCCCGTTCCCCCACACTGGCTGCGTCATCCAGTGGGGCCCGGGGCTAACACCTGCCGGCAATAACGACACCGGCTCACTGGCAGGCAAACGGGCCACAAAGGTACCGCTGCCCGGCCGGGCACAAAGAAACCCTTCCGCAATCAGCCGCTCATACGCCTGCACCACCAGCTGCCGCGACAATCCCAGTTCACGGCACAACACCCGGCTTGGTGGCATCCGCTCCCCCTCCTGCAGGCGACCATCCTGCATGGCCTGACGTAGCTCACGGTAAAGCTGGGCCTGCAACGCCCCTTCGCCATTCAGCACCAGATGCAACTGCAAATTGGTCTCCTTAATAATAGAAAACTGGTCCTTTTTACCAAACCGGACAGCGGTAGATTAGCACTCGGATGAACTGTTTCCATCAAAAGGCAAAGCCCAATGATCAACAAAAAACGAATAGTGAGAATCACGATACTGATTGTCGTGGCGCTGTATTCATTACCTTCCATTGCCGCAGACCAGCGCATTGGGATTCTGGTTTATGACAAGGTGCTGACCAGTGATGTCACGGCACCAGCTGAAGTGTTTGGAGTCGCGACAAGAGAGTCGTGGTTTTCAGACTATGAAGTGCTGTTGATCGGCGTGGAGAAAGACGCCGCCGTTGTCACTACCGAGGAAGGGATACGCTTGACGGTCGACAACACCATTTACGACAGTCCCAAACTGGATGCACTGATCGTCACCAGCTCCTATGTCATGGACTCGCTGTTTAAAAACGCTGATCTGACAACATTTCTTACCGAACAGGCAAAAACCGCGTCATGGCTGGCCAGCAATTGCTCCGGGGCGTTTTTGTACGCCCACGCCGGCTTGCTGGATGGCTACACCGCTACCACCTGGGCAGGTGGCGAACCCCGGTTACAGCGAGAGTTCCCCAGCATCAATGTGATCGAAGACCGCAATGTTGTCGTTGATCGCAACCGGATATCCAGCAACGGAG
>NZ_LWEZ01000020.1:0-896 GCF_001634945.1 Alcanivorax sp. HI0044 | reverse complement strand
TGTGGTGATAACGACGCCCTGGTGGTTGATCACCCCAAAGCCTTCCATGTCTCCCCCTTCCTGCCCATGTTGCTGCAATATCACTGGGATCTTCACGTTGCCTTACCCGATCTGCGAATAGGGTTAGAGGACCGGGAGAACCAGGTTCCCGTCTTCAAGGCCGGGGTGAAATTGCAATTATTTGCGTCAGAACCGGCGATGATGGGTAAGGGCATTTTCCGGTTTGGTGCACAGGGGTTGGCCACGCTGAAACGTATTTACTGGCAGGCCTTCAAACTGTGGCGCAAGGGGGCGGTCTTCCATGGCCACCCCGCTGGCAAGCGCGATGAATGCGATCAAGGAAACAGGGAGTGAGACAAATGCTGTCTGGCGATAAAGCCTCTGACAATAAAGGTGACCAGGCCGGCACACTGAGTTGGCCGCAATCGGTGGCGCGCACGCTGGTGTTGAATCAGCTTGAGAAACTGCCGCGGGGTGGCCTGCGTATCGATGAGCCAGATGGTAATACGGTCATGCTTGGTTCCGCCGTGCGGGACAATAACGCTCTGGCTAATGACCTGGGGCACATCGTACTGGCCGACTGGCGCACCTACAGCATGATGATGAGCGGTGGGGCGCTGGGGGCGGCGGAAGCGTTTATGGAGCAGGGCTGGTCCAGCCCGGACCTGATCAAGGTGATTCGCTATTTCGCGNCCAATGTGGATGCCATGCAAGCCCTGGAAGGTGGCTTTGCGGCCCTGTCCAAGCCGGCGCTGAAAATGCTGCATCGCTACAACCGTAATTCACTGCAAGGTTCCCGCCGGAATATTTCTGCCCACTATGATCTGGGCAACGATTTTTTCAGCCTGTTTCTTGATCGCATTCATCGCGCTTGCCAGCGGGGTGGCCATGGAAGA
>NZ_LWEZ01000019.1:0-861 GCF_001634945.1 Alcanivorax sp. HI0044 | reverse complement strand
AGCTTGATGTCCGGGGAATGCTGGGTGGACAGCACCACCGCATCCACGGCCACGGGTTTGCCGTTGTCGTAACGCAGAGTGACCTGGCTTTTCGCATCCGGACGCAGCCAGGGGAGAGTGCCGTTCTTGCGCAACTCGGCCTGACGCTCCACCAGACGGTGAGAGTAGTACACCGGGGCGGGCATCAGGGTATCGGTTTCGTCAGTGGCGAAGCCGAACATCAAGCCCTGGTCGCCGGCGCCCATTTCCTTGTCTTCGGCTTCGTCTACGCCGATGGCGATATCGGCGGATTGCTTGCCGATGCCATTGAGTACGGCACAGCTGGCGCCATCGAAGCCTTTTTCAGAGCTGTCGTAGCCGATATCCAGGATCACCTGGCGAACGATGTCTTCCAGCTCCACGTAGGTGTTGGTGCGCACTTCACCGGCGACCACGGCCATGCCGGTTTTTACCAAAGTTTCCACCGCCACGCGGGCGTGGGGGTCATCCTTGATGATGGCATCCAGAATGGCGTCCGAGATCTGGTCAGCCATTTTATCCGGATGGCCTTCGGACACGGATTCGGAGGTAAAGATGGAATATTCACTCATTGCCGGAGTGCTCCTTGATTACTGGTCTGACGTCGGACGTCAGAAGTCTGATGCTAAAAAACAGAGAGGGTTGGATTTCGTCGTCTGACTTTCGACGTCAGACGTCCGACCCCTCTCCAAGTCATAAAACCTGGAACAATCATCGTGCCCTAATCGAGGCGCTTGAACGTCCTCACCTGCACCTGAAACCCGTTCCGCAGTGCCAGAAACTGGCTTTCCTGCAACTCAAGGCCGGCGCGGCCGGCCCAGTCCACCAGATCGGCTTCATCAA
>NZ_LWEZ01000018.1:0-765 GCF_001634945.1 Alcanivorax sp. HI0044 | reverse complement strand
AGCCCGATTTCCAGCGCTTCTGCGGCCAGCATCGGTTCACCAAGCAGCAGCATGCGCGCTGCGCGCTGATAGCCGATCCAGGCTGGCAGCAGCTTGGCGGAACCCGCTTCCGGTACGGCGCCCAGGTCCACAAACGGCGTGATCAGCTTGGCATCCTCGGAGGCCACCACCAGGTCCATGTGCAACAGCATGGTAGTGCCCACACCAACCGCGTTGCCCTGCACGGCCGCAACGACAACCTTGGGGAAATCGTGGATGGCCTGAATGAAATGGGCAGCCTCCCCCGCTTCACCGGGCTTGGCATTCAGGAAATCCACCAGGTCGTTACCGGCACTGAAGGACTTGCCTTCACCCCGGAACAGCACCACGTGAATATCATCACTTTGCTCTGCAGTGGCCAGCAGCTTGACCAAATCCCGGTACATGGCACTGGTCAGCGCATTCAATTTGTCCGGACGGTTCAGGGTAATTTCCATCACTGATTCGGTGTTGTTCACCAGAACCAGATCACTTTCCAGTGTCGGCATCGTCACGACAGCTCTCCCAATCGTATTTATAGTCGGGCAAGGCTAGCGGGCGCGCCCCCACCTGCCAAGGGCGAATAACGACAAAGACGCTTGACCAGCCGGTCAAAGGCGATTAAAAAAGCGAACCTCGGTCGGAATCCCTATAGTGAAACTGATTACTTTCGATCCTTTCCGCACCCTCGGGCTCCCCGGTGTGCGTTATATCAAACCGGAGCATATGCATCAGCACCGCGACGAA
>NZ_LWEZ01000017.1:0-1289 GCF_001634945.1 Alcanivorax sp. HI0044 | reverse complement strand
CATTGGGGCAGGATTCGATCAATGCAGCTCCCGGTAGCGTGTATCAGGGCTATGACCGTCGCAAGGTCTCCCAATTGACATTGGGCGTGATCCAACCCGTTCCGGGTGTTCTGGGCTCAAAAGCACTTGTGGTGGCTACCGAGGCCGGAGCCAAGTACATCCACGACCTGCCTTCACAAAGCGAACGCCGCTACAGCCGCACAGACCTGTACGGTTCGGACCTGGCCAGTGGCAATGCTGTCGGCTGTCAGGTCGCAGGGCAGCCGGACAGAGGCAGCACCGGCTGTTCCAAGGATGGATACGCTTCCCAGTTCTCCTGGGGCTACCGTTTGCGCAGCCAGTTGATCTATCCCAATGTGGTCGGCGCGTTTACCCTTAAGCCTTTCGTTCTATTCGGCCAGGATGTGAAAGGTTGGTCCTACGATGCCAATTTTTCTGAGGGCCGCTTGATCGGTGGTGCGGGCATTAGTGCCGAATACGGGCAGCGTCTCACTACTGATCTGCGCTGGATAAGCACGGGGAATGACCCTTTTTCGGCCACCGACAGGGACTTTATTTCCGCCAGTATTGCCCTGAATTTCTAACACCCCGGATCACGATGAAAAGGCGCTTGCGATACCGGCGCCGGGAAAGCGATGAGTCGGTTGCCTCGTTCGGCCAGCTCGCGAAGTGTGGAGGCAATGTACGCTAAATAGCGTGTACGGCCGTGTCGGTGAGCGATGATCTTAAGGAACCTCTGAATAACTCCTTGCGTGCTCAGTCTTTCAGGCTGGTTCGCCCCCTAGGCCAAGGTAAAGAGGGGCGCGATTTTGAAGGTGTCCCCTCAAGGGGGATCGAGATATGCCCATCCATCGGCTCTTTACCTTCGAAGGAAGCGTAACAACGAGAGCGGGCCAGCCTGGAAGACCTGAAGCACCATGGCGGGCATAAAAGCGCGGTGGAGTGCGCATCTGCTGCGCCTTGCCTCTAGGAAAGGGGCCCACCCTTACCGTCGAGACAAGACACAACAGCTGCACGCTCCAGGTCACGCTGAGCATGCAAGGAGTTATTCAGAGGTTCCTTAATGCGTCGCCTGCTGCCGCGGCGGTTCTTGCTGGTGGATGCTGAGAATCAGCTGGTCTTCCAGGGCAAAGCGTTCTTCCAGGGTTTCCATCAGTGCACTGATGCGCTGGGGTAGCACACTGCGTTGGGCCAGGCATTGGTTCGGGTGTTCGAAGTCTTCATTGAAAGCCAGGGCGGCATCGGTGGAGCTGTCCAGCTTCTGCATAATCTGCCGGGTCAGTGCCGGG
>NZ_LWEZ01000016.1:0-1010 GCF_001634945.1 Alcanivorax sp. HI0044 | reverse complement strand
GTGGCCGCTTCAGGGCGGCCGCAATATGCATCAGACCAGAATCATTACTGACCACCGCCATGGTCGCTGACAGCAAATCCACGGCCTGCTCCAGGGACGTGTTCCCCGCCAGCACCACCGCATGCTCATCCGCACCGTTCTCCAGTGCCCCGACGATCATATCCGCCACGGGCTGGTCTTTACCGGAACCGAAGATCCACACCTGCCCGCCACGCTCGATCCAGTGCTGGGCCACTGCGGCATAATGATGCTCTGGCCAACGCTTGGCCGGACCGAATTCAGCCCCGGGGCACAGCCCCAGCACCGGGCGGTCCAGGTTGAGATTATGCGCCGCCATGGCCCCATTGCGGGAATCGTCACTGACCTGCAAGTGTGGAGCGGTAATTTCATCCAGCCCCGGAACCGGCGCGCCTTCCGGCAATGCCAGCGCCACAAAACGCTGCACCATCAAGGGGTAGCGTTCCTTGTCCAGTTTGCGCACATCGTTGAGCAGGCCATAACGCATTTCGCCCCGCCAGCCGGTGCGCACCGGAACTTTCGCCGAAAACGGCACCAGCGCAGACTTGAGCGAATTGGGCAGCACATAACTTTGCTGATAGTGGCCGCGCAGGGATTTCCCCAATGCGTGCCGCTCACCAAGACGCAAATCGCCATGATCAAACGGCAACGCCAGCGCCTCTCGCACTTCCGGCATGCGTGACAGCAGCGGCCGGCACCAAGTCGGCGCGAGCACATCGATAGCACAATCGGGATATTGATGACGCAGTTCGGAAAACAGCGTTTGCGCCATCACCATGTCGCCGACCCAGGACGGGCCGACGACAAGGATGGCGGAGGGCGAGTCGGTAACGGTAGCCGGCATCCGCCTGCTTCAGCTCACGTAAGTGAGCCAGTCTCCGTAATCGTCATCCAGCTTGCCGCGCACCAAGTCGAAATAGACGGCCTGCAGCTGTTCCGTCACCGGGCCGCGTTTACCGGCACCAATGATACGACCATCCAGTTCACGGATC
>NZ_LWEZ01000015.1:0-743 GCF_001634945.1 Alcanivorax sp. HI0044 | reverse complement strand
TGCAGTTCGTCCTGCTTCTGTCGCAACGCCCGTTCGGCGGTGACCTGGGCGGACACATCCTCAATCTGGGAGAGAAAATACCGGGGCGTGCCATCCGCGTTACGCACAATGGACACTGCCAGCAAGACCCAGACAATATGCCCATCCTGGTGAAAATACCGTTTCTTCATCCAGTAACTGTTGCGCTTTCCTGCCAACAGCGCCTGCACCTGGTGCAGGTCCTTTTCCAGGTCATCCGGGTGGGTAATGGTCTGAAAGTCACTGTCCAGCAAGGTCTGTTCGTCATAGCCCAGAATGTTGCACAGTGCCGGGTTCACCCGCATCCAGCCCCCTTGCGGGGAGACGATGGCCATGCCAATGGCCGCGTGCCGGAACGCGCCCTCAAACAGGGCCATGTTCTCTTCCATCTTGCTGACGGCCAATTGCCGCTGCTGGTTCAGGTGGTCCTGCTCCAGCGCCTGACCAAGGGATTTGCCCATCAACTCCAGAAACTCCATTTCTTCGATGCTGAAGGGCTCGTTCCGGGGTGCCGGATCGCTGAAATTGAGGGTGCCAAAAATCTCGCCCTGCACATAAAGCGGCACGGCCATGTAGGATTCCAGCTGCATGCCCACATACACCGGATGCGAGCGCATCTCTGCCAGCTCGCCCACATGGTGCAACGCCACCGCCCCCTGTTTGCTGACCACGGTGGAACAGTAGGTATCACCCAGCGGGAAATGATCCCCGGTACTGATACCCCC
>NZ_LWEZ01000014.1:0-18100 GCF_001634945.1 Alcanivorax sp. HI0044 | reverse complement strand
CCTCTGTGCCCCGAATGGGGTATAGATTGCGAGCCAGCCTGAAAGACTGAGCATGCAAGGAGTTATTCAGAGGTTCCTTAGCCCTCGGGGTCCGGGGGCTTTTTCGGTATGCTTCTGTCTGGTTTTTCCAGGGACGGGAGTCACTCTATGGCCATTGGGCCACTCAGCTGGCCGCTGCTGCTGCAAACGGCGCGTCGGCATTTTTCCCTTTTCTTCATGCTCTTCTTCTTTCTTGGCTTGCCGTTTGCGGCGGTTGGCGTCGGTCTGCTCTGGTTTGAAGGTGGCGATGATTGGGGGGCGGCGTTTGGCGGGGCCTTCTTTGCGCTGGTCGGCATTGGGGTCATGATCATGGCGTTGGTGACCAGTGCAAGCAGCATTGGCTATTACTACGAGCGGGCCTTGCTCAGAGAACACGGCACCAATGTGGATGGGGTGGTGTTGTCAGTGACGCAATACAATGAGCCCGAGGACGGAGAGGAAACGCTGTGGTTGCTGCGTTTCCGTTATAGCTGCCATGGGGAGCCTCATGAAGGGGAGGCGGTTCTGCCGGATGAGGAATGGATGAGCCGGCTGGGCGAGAATGACTGGGCGCCGTTACGGGCACTCAAGCCACGCCCGGCGTATGCAGAACCCCGCTGGCGAAAATGGAAAAATCAGCTGCAGCGCGAAGGCCGCTGGTAGGCCGGACCGGGAACCCCGGTCCGGCGTATAGCTGGGGCTACAGAAGCTGGCCGAGCCCAAGGACCGCAGCAAAACCAACACTATAGGCCACCAACAGATAGCCGAAATATCGCAGGTAGCTGCCGAATGTCAGCGCTTCGATCTTGCTCATGGCGATCACGCCGGCGGCGGAGCCGATGACAAGAAGTGCGCCACCCACCCCGACCGAATAGGTCAGCGACAGCCACTGGGCCAGGTTCATTTCGATGCCGGAATTGAGCAGGGCGGCGGTGAGCGGCACGTTGTCAAACAGGGCCGACGCCAGGCCCACCAGGAAGTTGGCGGCCACCGGTGGCATCACGTCATACAGTGCCGGGAAGTAGGCCAGCATTCCCAGTTCCTTGAGCATGCCGACCAGCAGCAATACGCCCAGGAAAAACAGCAGGGTGTCGAACTCGATCTTGCGAATGTATTCCAGAATCGGTTCGTCCTTGTTCAGGAACTGCACCACCATGAACATCAAGGACAGGCCGAACAGGAAACACAGCACCGGCGGAATGCCGAAGGCCACGTTGGCGGCGATGGTGCCGACAATGGTGGCGAAGAACAGCAGGGCGATAACCTTGTCGCCGCGCTCGATGGCGCTGCTTTTTTTCTGGATATGCACCTCGCCACTGAGTCCCAGAGAGAGCATCAAGGCGAGCACGGCCACGGCGCCGGCGGCGGGCAGGCTGAGCAGCAGCAGGTCCGGAATTTCCACTTTGCCGGCCAGGAAGATCATCAGCGTGGTGACATCGCCGGTGATCAGGGCAGTGCCGCCGGCATTCACCGAGAACACCACCAGCACCACGTAGCGCATCAGTTTCTTCGCCGGCAGGTTCAGATTCATCAGCACGGCGATGCACACCAGAGTGGCGGTAATGTTGTCGGCCATGGAGGAGAACAGAAAGGCAAACAGGCCGGTGAGCAGCATCAATTTACGTTCGCTGATGTGTTCGGGCAGCAGCTTGTTGACCAGGCTGTCGATAATGCCCTTACCGGACAGGTAGGCCACAAAGGTCATGGCGGCCATCAGGAACAGCCACAGGGTAGCAATATCCAGCAGGTTTTCATTCAGGCTTTCCATCAGCGCGTCGTGACTGAGGTGGGCCGGCGGGGCAATAAAGAACAAAAGCCAGGCGAATGACCCGAAAAACAGGGTGGTTTTCGCTTTATCAATATGAACGATGTCTTCGACGACGATGGACAAAAAGCCCAGCGCCACCAGGATCAGCAAAACGGTAGTCATAACGGGCGACTCGCACTATGGGCAGAGAGTGAAGAGTGGAGGGCGGCGCTATTCTAGGCGTTTTGTGAACAGTGTTCACCGGAAACGGCCTGTTTATCCCGAAGAATCCGATGAATTACGGTGAAAAAAACGCAGGGAATGTGCAAATTTTGCACGCACCCCTTTAAAAAGATGAGAATAATTCGCATTATGTGCGCCCAGACTGTTTCCGCGCCGGCTCTGATCTGCGCGTTTGCTTGTGATGTTTGATCTGATCGAGGAATTTTCATGCTGACCCGCCTGTCCACCGGAGGCCTGTTGCTGGCCTCCCTGTTTCTGTCTGCCTGTAGTGACGAACCGCAATCCACGGATGCAGATGTGGCCCCGGCTTATGATGATGCCCTTGGCAGGCAGGTGGTTAGCCACTATGGCGATGTGGCCTTGGCGACGTATAGCGATGCGTTGGCCGGTGCCTGCGAGTTGAAAACGCAGATCGGCACGCTATTGGCCGCGCCCACCGAGGCCAACCTGGCCGCCGCCCGCGATGCCTGGCGTGCCGCGCGGGTGCCCTACATGCAGACTGAAGTATTCCGCTTCGGCAATGCTGTGGTGGATGAATGGGAAGGGCAGGTGAATGCCTGGCCGCTGGATGAAGGCCTGATCGATTACGTGAACGAGGACTATCAGGCGGTGATGGGCAACCCCGGTGCCCGCGCCAATATTATTGCCAGCGAGTCATTGAAAATCGGTGAACAGACCCTGGACCTGAGCGACCTGAACGCGGAACTGTTGGCCAGCCTCAACGAACTGGGCGGTTCCGAGGTGAACGTGGCTACCGGTTACCACGCCATTGAATTCTTGCTGTGGGGCCAGGACCTGAACGGCACTGACGCCGGTGCCGGCCAGCGCCCGGCAACGGATTTCGCCACCGGCCCGGACGCAACGGGTGGTCATAACGAGCGTCGGCGCGAATACCTGTCGGTAGTGACCGATCTGCTTATCGACGATCTGGAAGTGATGGTGGATGAATGGCGACCGGGTGAAGAAAATTACCGGGCCGAACTGGAAGCGGACAGCGTGGAAAACGGCCTGCGCAAGATGCTGTTCGGCATGGGCAGCCTGTCGTTGGGCGAGCTGGCCGGCGAGCGCATGAAAGTGGCGCTGGCGGCGCACTCCCCGGAAGACGAGCACGACTGCTTCAGCGATAACACCCATGCGTCGCACTTCTATAATGGCAAGGGCATTCGCAATGTGTATCTGGGCGAGTATCAGCGGAGCAACGGGGAAACCCTGACCGGCCCCTCGCTGAGCGACCTGGTGGCGGCGAACCAGCCGGCGGCGGACAGCCAGCTGAAAACCGACCTGAACGCCAGCGAGGCGGCGCTGCAGGTGCTGGTAGATAGCGCCAACAACGGGACCCATTTCGATCAGCTGATTGCCCCGGGCAATGCCCAGGGTGCCGACACGGTGAATGCCGCCATTGGTGCCCTGGTCGTGCAGACCACCAGCATCGAGAAAGCGGCGCGGGTGTTGAACATCCAGGCCCTGAACCCGGATACCGCCAATCACAGTTTCTGACGCCAGAACCGGAAAGACGCGCATGCACACGGGGCGGCGGCCCCCTTAGGGCTGCAGGCGCGCTTCTCTAGCCAGCTGTCCGCCAGCCATCAAGAAAGAAGGAAGACTGCCCCTTGCGATATCTCCCGTTGACCCTTGCCGCCCTGCTGGCGGCCTGTGATGCCGGCCCCTCGTTTACCGAAGCCGAACCTGGCGAGGTGTTGTCTGCGGGTGAAGCCACGGTGACCAAGACGGACCAGAACGCCTTCTCTCTGCCGTTGGCCAATTTGTCGCCGTCGCGGCGGCTGGATTTCAGCGTGGGCAACAGCTTTTTCCGCAACCCCTGGGTAATCGCGCCGGCCTCCACCGATGCCCGTGACGGGCTGGGGCCGCTGTTCAACACCAACGCGTGCCAGAACTGTCATATCAAGGATGGTCGCGGGCACCCGCCCGCACCTGATGCCAGGCAGGCGGTGTCCATGCTGGTGCGCTTGTCGGTGCCGGCGGGGACCGACGATGACCTGACCCGGAGCGGCTTGATGCCCGAGCCAACCTACGGCGGGCAGTTTCAGGATGCGGCCATTCCGGGTGTTGAACCGGAGGGGCGGGTACGGGTCGATTACCGCACCCGGATCGTCACGTTTGAGGACGGTTATCAGGTGGCTCTGCGCGTCCCCCGCCTGAGCTTCAGCAACCTGGCGTATGGCGAGATGCACCCGGCGACGCTGTTTTCCGCGCGCATTGCACCGCCGGTGATTGGGTTGGGGCTGCTGGAAGCGATTCCGGAAGCGGACCTGCTGGCCCATGCCGACCCGGAGGATGAGGACGGTGATGGTATCAGTGGCCGGGCCAACCGGGTCTGGGATCGCAGCAACAACACCACCGCCATGGGGCGTTTCGGCTGGAAAGCCGGCCAGCCCAGTTTGCGCCAGCAGAATGCGGAAGCTTTCGCCAATGACATGGGGCTGACCAGCCATCTGGTGCCAACGGATTCCTGTTCCGCTGCCCAGCCCGATTGCCTGGCCATGCCCAATGGCGGCGAGGTGGAAGTGAGCGACTCGATTCTCGACAACGTCACTTTCTATACCCGCAATCTGGCGGTTCCCGCCCGCCGGGATGTGGATGATGCGCAGGTGCTGGCGGGCAAGAGCCTGTTCTTCCAGGCTAACTGCCAGGGCTGCCATGTGCCGGTGTTCACCACCGGTGCCGACGCCGCCGAACCGGAGCTGGCTAACCAGACCATCCGGCCCTATACCGACATGTTGCTGCATGACATGGGGCCGGGTCTGGCAGACGGTCGCCCGGAGTTCCTGGCCAATGGTCAGGAATGGCGCACGCCGCCGCTCTGGGGTATCGGCCTCACCGAGGCGGTGAATGGCCACACCCAGTTTCTGCACGATGGCCGCGCCCGCAACCTGATGGAGGCGATCCTCTGGCATGGCGGCGAAGCGGCCGGGTCGCGGGACGCGGTACTGGCGTTTGACGCCGAGCAACGGGCGGCGCTGTTGGCGTTTCTGAACTCTTTGTAATTTTTTCTGTAACGGTTCCAAGGTTGAGGATGGATCATGCGTGCTTTGATTGTGCTGGTGTCAGTTTCCTTGTCGATGCTGCTGACGGCGTGCAGTAACCCGCGTCAGGAAGTCACAGTGCAGCTGGCCAACGAGCTGCTGCTGCCGGCCCATCAGCAGTGGCGCGACAGCAATGCTGCCCTGGTAGACGCGGTGGAGGCGTACTGCACAGCTCCACAGGCATCTGTGGATGATCTGGAAACCGCGTTTTATCAGGCCCAGTCCCGGTGGTCGCACCTGCAACCGTTAATGGTCGGGCCGTTATCCGAAGGCAACCGCAGCTGGCAGGTTCAGTTCTGGCCGGACAAACGCAACATGGTGGTTCGCCAGACGGAATCGTTGCTGGACGAGACGGATTCGTTGACCGGTGAGCAGCTGGAGAAGGCCAGCGTGGTGGTGCAGGGGCTGACGGCGTTTGAGTATGTGCTGTTTGATCAATCGGTCGCCCTGGCGGAGAAGCATGACCGCTACTGCCCGCTGCTGACCGGTATCGCCGGTCATCAGCTGGCGCTGTCCGAGTCGGTGCTGGCGCTGTGGAATGAGCCGGGCGGCATGCTGGCGCAGTTGCGCGACTTCCCCAATGAGCGTTACGCCACGGCGGATGAAGGCCTGGCGGCAATTCTGCGCACGCAGATCACCGGGGTGGATGTGCTGAAGAAAAAACTGGGCACCCCCATGGGGCGGCTGAATCAGGGCGTGGCGCAGCCTTACCAGGCGGAAGCGTGGCGTAGCCGGCAGTCCATTGAAAACCTGCAGGCGTCGTTGCAGGGCGCGCAGGCGGTATGGGAGCGGGTGCGTTCGCTGGTGAGCGATGCGGCCCTGGTGAAAGACATCGACCAGGCCTATGCGGATGTGGCCAACCAGCTTGCGGCTTTGCCAGCGCCGTTGATGGAGCTGGTGCAGGCGCCGCAACACAGCGAGACGCTGACGACGCTCTATGCCGCGCTGGATAATCTGGAAAACCGTCAGCAGACGGAGTTGGCTCGCAATCTCAATATCCAGATCGGTTTTAACGCCAACGATGGGGATTAGGGTCAGTTGCGAGTTGCGAGTTGCGAGTTGCGAGTTGCGAGTTAAAAGCTAAAAGCTAAAAGTTAAAAAAGCGCGGGAGGGTGTGTCGATAATTCAACGTCGTGCCCGCGCTTCATTGCGATGCCATAGCGGGCTTGCGGAGAGCGTTATGTCACTAACACGACGGAAGTTGCTGGGGGCTGGTGCGGCGATGGCCGGCCTGGCCGCGTTGGGTGGCTGGTCACTGTGGACCGGCACGGCGGGTGAATCACCCCTGCTGCTTTCTGCGCGCAACGATGACGACGGTCAGCACTATGCGGTGGGTTACTACCTGAGCGGCAAACGGGCGTTTGCCACGCCGGTGCCCGAGCGCTGCCACGCGGTGGCCCGCCATCCGTTTCTGCCGGTGGCGTTGTATGTGGGGCGCCGCCCGGCCCGGGAAAGTTACTTGATTGACCTGCGCGATGGCCGACTGCTGCAAACCCTGCACAGTCAGCCGGATCGGCACTTCTATGGCCATGCTGTATTCCATGCCCGCGGCGAGTGGCTATACACCACCGAAAACGATACCCGCGAACCAGGGCGCGGTGTGCTGGGGCGGTACCGGTTGGATCGGGCTGCTTTGCAGCTAGTCCATGACGGCGAAGCGACCACCCACGGTGTCGGTCCCCACGAGCTGGCCTGGATGCCGGACGGCGAATCCCTGGTGATCGGTAATGGGGGAATTCGTACCGAAGGCGGCAGCCGTGAGGAAATGAACCTGGACGCCATGGCGCCCAGCCTGGTGATCATGAGCCGCCATGGCGAATTGATCAGCAAGGAAACTTTGGCCGACGCTCAAAGCAGCATCCGCCACCTGGATGTGGCTGCCGATGGCACCGTGATTACCGGCCAGCAGTACCATGGCCCGGCCTACAACAGTGTGCCGTTACTGGCGATCAAGCGGCCCGGGGAAGCCTATCAACCGTTCCCGGTCAGCCGGGCACAACTGGCGATGATGGATCAATACACGGCCAGCATTGCCATTCACAGCGAGCAGCGGCAAGTGGCCATGACCGCGCCACGGGGAAACCGTTTCTTTATCTGGGATCTGGATAGCGGCGATACGCTGCTGGATGCGCCCATGTCCGACTGTGCCGGTGTTGGCGCGGTGCCGGGTGGTTTTGCGGTGACCTCGGGGCAGGGCAAATGCCGCTACTACGATAGCCGCACCGCAGAGGTACAAAGCCAGTGGCTGGAACTGCCGGGGGGGTGGTGGGATAACCACCTGTGGCTGAGTTAAGGCGTGCATCCTGCCGCTTAACCAACGTTGTTTGCATCGCGGTGGGACCACCGTTCTCACCAGTCAGGGGACGTCGGCTTTTCGGTAGGAGTGCCTCTTGAGGCGCGAACCTCAGAGCGGGAAACCGGCAATGCGTTTAAGCCCGGCAAGCCGGGCTTAAACGTGACAGCTTTTGGCGATATGCGGATGTCAGTCGTGCCAGTTGGACACCTTGCCGGAGCACACCCAGTCCTTGGAGCCTTTTACCACACCAATGGAGTTGTAGCTGTAGCGGCCATTGGCATTGTGGGTAGACCAGCTTTTAGTGTTGCCCGCGCCGATGCCGGAAGCGCCGCAATCCTCGGAACCGTTCTTGCGCTCGTTACAGAAGCGGGCATAGATGCGGTGGCTGCAGGTGTTGCGGTAGGTAATGATGAAGTTGTCCTTGCTGTATTCACTCCATTTGGTTTTGTGCACCACCATGCAGGGGCCACCGCTACTGTTGCGGGCATCCCAGCAGGTGTCGTCGTCGACGCTGGAATAATAATCAGCGGCAGCAAACTGTGAGGCGAATAGTGCGGCAATGCCAATGGTCCATTTCATGGTCGTTCCCCTTGTTCCCTTCATTGATGACCTTATTGGCCCGGTAAACGGGCCCGTTGCAACAATTGTAGGAAACTGGGGAAAAAACGCCTCACCCATATGGGGTATATCGGTATGGAAGCTGTTGTAAAAGTGTCAGCGTCCGGCAGGTCAGGGCGCTGTGGCCGGGATTACCCGCTGTGGTCGGTCAGGCACTGCCCGTGATCGCTTAGTAGCTCAATCACCCGGCATTCGCCCGGGTGTCCTTTCTCGCATTCGCCGATCATCCGGTCCAATTCGTTGCGCAGGGCAGTCAGTGCGCTGATGCGGTTTTGTACGGCGTCCCGGTGTCGCCGGGCGACGGCATCGGCATGCTGATGCTGTTCGCTGAGCGCCAGCAGCTCGCGGATGTTATCCAGGGTGAAGCCCAGCTCCCGGCTGTGGCGGATAAACTGCAGCCGTTCCCGGTGGCTGCGGTGATAACGGCGCTGGCCCCCTTCGCTGCGGGCGGGCTCGGGCATCAGGCCAATTTTTTCGTAATAACGGATGGTCTCCACCTTGCAGCCGGTGGCGCTGCTGAGGGTGCCGATGGAAAAGAGGGTAGACATGATGACCTCGTTATAATGGATAACCGGACTTGAACCTGTAGTCACTATAGCTTTTTTAATGGAGCCAGGGTGAAACAGAATCAAGGAGCAGGGTGATGCACGACAGGCAACGACGGGCGTTTTACGCCGCCATGGAGGCGGCACGGCGGGCTTATGCCAGCCAGGACTGGGACCGGGCGTTTGCCCAGTTGGAGCGGGCGCATATTCTGGGGCAGCGACGGGTCGGCGCGCATACCCTGAGCCACTGGTGGATGTTGAAAGTGGGCTGGCAACGCCGCGAGGCGCGGGAAATCCGCGGACAGATGCTACGCCTGTTGGCGGCGCTGGTCATGTCGCGGTTATGGGTGCCGGTCGGCAATACCGGCGGCGCCAATGTGAACCCGCTGCAGCCCATGCCGATTCCCGATGCGCTGCGCGACGTGATGGAGGAACGATGATGCATGATCACTCTTCACATGCGCCACATTCGCCGCATTCACATACCCACGGTCACGGTGATGAGGACCGGGCCATCGGAATGGCGTTCTGGCTGAATTTCACCTTCACCATCATCGAATTTGTCGGTGGGCTGATGGTGAATTCGGTGGCGATTCTGTCCGATGCGGTACACGACCTGGGCGATACCCTGGCCATCGGCATGGGTTGGGTGCTGGGCAAAGTCAGCCGCAAACAGGCGGACCAGCGCTTCAGCTATGGCTACCAGCGGTTGTCAGTGCTGGCTGCGTTGCTCAATGCGCTGGTGCTGATTGCCGGGTCGATCTTCGTGATCAGCGAAGCCATTCCCCGCCTGTGGGCACCGGAAATGCCCAATGCCACCGGCATGCTGGCGTTGGCCATTCTCGGGGTGACGGTAAACGGTATTGGTGCCTGGCGGTTACTGCGCCAGTCCTCGTTGAATGCCAGTGTGATTCGCTGGCATCTGCTGGAGGATGTGCTGGGCTGGGTGGCCGTGTTGGTGGTGTCGCTGGTGCTGATGGTCTGGGAAATCCCGATTCTCGATCCCATTCTGTCCATCGGTTTCACCCTGTTTATTCTGTTCAATGTGGCGCGCAATGTATGGGCATCGTTGAAGGTCTTCCTGCAAGCGGTGCCGACGGAGGTGGATACCGATGCTCTGGTGGACGCCTTGCAGGCACCGCCGGCCGTAGCCGGTGTGCACCATGTCCATGTGTGGAGTCTGGACGGCCAGCAGCATGTGTTCAGCGCCCATATCAAGTTGGGTGGTGAGCCGCCCATGGAGGAGCTGCGGGGGCTCAAATCCCGCTTCAGCGCGCTGGTGAAGGAATACGGTTTTGCCCACTCCACCATCGAATTGGAATGGCCGGAGGAGATGTGCCGTAACGCTGAGCAGGGTAATGAAGAGGGTGAATGATGGGGGTTGTGCTTGGCGGTAAGGTGGCTGGGCTGTAGGCTGCATAACGTAATGGGGGCCGGGTGATCGTCCCTTTCCTCTCTGGCCACGGCCCGCCCCTGCCATCACGATGGATACCTATGGATTTCAAACACGAAGACTTGACCGCTCTGGTCGAACGCACCATGCCGTTTGGTAAATATGCCGGGCGGGTGCTGATTGATCTCCCTGAGCCTTATCTGCTGTGGTTCACCAAAAAAGGCTTTCCGAAGGGCGAGTTGGGGCGGCTGATGGCGCTGGCCTTGATGCTGAAAATGGACGGCACGGAAAACTTGCTGGAGCCATTGCGTAAATAGGCTGTATCCGCTGAATCAAGCAGGTATCCTGAGGTCATTGTCATGTTCAGGAGCCAGCTGTGCCGTTACTCGATGTTGTTGCCAATAATGTGTGGGCGTATTCGGTTCCCCATAGCTTCATGGGGCTACACATGGGTGCCCGCATGACCGTGATCAAATTGTCTGCTGGCGGTTTGCTGCTGCATTCCCCGGTGCCGGTGGATGAGCCTCTTGCCCAGGAGCTGGCGGCGTTGGGCGAGGTGACCCACATTGTTTGCCCCAATCTTTTTCACCATGTTTTTGCCGCTGAAGTGAAACAGCGTTACCCGCAGGCGGTGTTGCACGGGCCGGCGAAACTGGCGAGCAAGCGCAAGGATCTGTCGCTGGATGCGGTACTCTCGGAAACACCCCATCCGGACTGGGGAGATGACTTTGAGCTGGTCTTTATTGAAGGCTCCATGTTGCACGAGACGGTGTTCTACCATCAGGCCAGCAAGACCCTGATTGCGGCGGACCTGATTGAAAACTTTCATCAATGTGACCACGGTTTCACCCGCTGGTACCTGAAGCTGGGAGGGCTGTGGAAGTCCCCGGGTTGGCATCCGGTGCTGCGCCTGGTCTACCTGAATCGTCGCAAGGCCCGCGCCAGCGTCACCCGCATTCTGGAGTGGCCCTTCGAAAGGCTCAGCCTGGCCCACGGTGAGGTGATCACTGAAAACGCCCGCAACCAGGTCCGTCATGGGATGGAGTGGTTGTTCTAGGGAATAGCTACAAGCTACAAGACTGGATAGGGAAACAGGGAACGTTCCCTGGTTTTCCTTTTCAACTTTTCACTTTGAACTTTCAACTGATCTTTCGCGGGCAGAGCGGTTAACGTGTGGCCGCGCCCCCAATCCGCGTTGCAGCTTGTAGCTTGTTCCCCTCCCCTCCACATTTCTTGCAACTTTTCCCGCTATATTCCTCAACCATCATTACTGGTCTGTGGAATTGCCCATGTCCCGCTGGATTCGCCGTTATCCGAAAGCGGCTCTTTTGTTTGTCATTCTGATGGTATCCCTGCTGCTTGCCGGTTGGCGCTGGGGGTTTACGTCGGCGCCGGTTACGCAGTGGCAAACGGCGACGGTGGAGCGTGGCGACGTGGAAGAACTGGTCACTGCGCTGGGCACCCTGGAGCCGGGCGATTATGTGGACGTGGGTGCGCAGGTCTCCGGCCAGCTTACCCGGCTGCATGTGGATGTGGGTGACAGTGTGGAGCAGGGCCAATTGCTGGCGGAAATCGACGCCTCTGTACAGCAAACCCAGGTGGACGCGGGCCTGGCGGAACTGGAAGCCCTGCGAGCGCAGCTGGAGCAACGTGAAGCCGAGCTGAATCTGGCCGAACTGCAGTTTCAGCGCCAACAGCGGCTGCGTGCTGCCAATGCCACCAGTGACGATGCTTTTCAGAGCGCCCGTTCCACGCGGGTCATTACCCGCGCCCAGATCAAGGTATTGAAAGCCCAGATTCGTCAGAAGCAGGCCAGCGTGGAAGGCGACCAGGCCAACCTTGGGTACGCAAAAATCTATGCGCCACGCAGTGGCACTGTGGTCAGCCTGGAGGCCCGCGAAGGGCAGACCCTCAATGCCAACCAGACCACGCCGACGCTGATGCGGATCGCCGACCTGTCCACCATGACGGTATCGACCCAGGTCTCGGAAGCGGATGTGGATCGCCTCGCGGCAGGCATGCCGGTCTACTTCAACACCCTGGGCAATGGCCAGGTGCGTTATGACAGCACCTTGCGCCAGGTGCTGCCCACCCCGGAAGTGGTGAACAACGTGGTGCTGTACACCGCCGAATTCGATATCGCCAACCCCCAGGGCAAGCTGATGTCGGGGATGACGGCCCAGGTGTTTTTTGTCGTGAACTCGGAAAAGGATGTGCTGAACCTGCCGGTGGCGGCGGTGAAACGTAATGATCGTGGCCAGTGGCAGGTGCAGGTTCCGGGCAGTGATGGTCAGCCACAGAACAAGACGGTGAAAGCCGGCATCAATAACCGGGTGCGCACGGTGATTCTCGAAGGCTTGAACGAAGGGGATACGGTGCTGCTGGGGCAGGCCGCCCGGCAAGCCGCCGGGGCGTCAAAAGACCGTCCGCGTCGCGGCGGATTGTTCTGATGGCACTGATCGAACTGGCGGGCATCCGCAAACGTTACCCGGCCGGTGAGCAGGAAGTGGAAGTCCTGCATGGCATCGACCTGTCCATCGAGGCGGGCGAATTTGTGGCCATCATGGGTAGCTCCGGGTCCGGCAAATCCACACTGATGCACATTCTGGGTTGCCTGGATCAACCCAGTGACGGAGTTTACCGCTTCGCCGGGCGGGCGGTGACCGACATGGACCATGAGCAGCTGGCCTGGCTGCGCCGGGAGATGTTCGGTTTTGTATTCCAGAGCTACCACCTGATAGGCACCGCCAGCGCCTGGGAAAATGTGGCCCTGCCCGCCATTTATGCGGGGCTGCCCCGAGAAGAGCGCAAACAGCGCGCCCAGACCCTGCTCGCTGATCTGGGCTTGCAGGACAAACTGGAAAACCGGCCCAACCAACTGTCCGGTGGCCAGCAGCAGCGGGTATCCATTGCCCGTGCCTTGATGAACGGAGGCAAGGTGATTCTCGCCGATGAACCCACTGGCGCGCTGGACAGCGTTAGCGGTGACGCGGTGATGGGCCAGCTCAAGGCGCTGGCGGAACAAGGTCACACGGTGATCGTGATTACCCACGATGCTGCGGTGGCTGAGCACGCGGACCGGGTAGTGGAAATCCGCGACGGACAGGTGATTGATGATCGCCGTCGCCGCCCGCACCGTGTGGAGGCGGCCCACGCCGTGCCGCAACCGACGCAGGAAAGCCGCTTTCCAGACCTGGGTGAAGTGCTGGAATCCGTGGTCATGGCGTTGCGCTCATTGCACGCCAACTGGCTGCGCACCTTGCTTACCTTGCTCGGTATTGTGATCGGTGTGGGCTCGGTGGTGGTGATGCTGGCCATTGGCCAGGGCGCCAAGGAAGACGTGGTGGCCCGCATTGGCGAGCGCGGTGTGAACCTGCTGGTGATCCGGCCGGACCGGGGCCAACAGCGCGTTGCCGACGGCGTGATCGCCACCCTGGTGCCGGAGGATGCCGAAGCCCTGAAAACCCTGCCCAATATTCGCGTTGCCGTACCGGAAATTTCCGGCGGCGTAACGGCGCGGGCCAACGGCAAGGATATTTCCACCAGTGTGCAGGCGGTGAGTGCGGATTACCCCAGCCTGCGCGACTGGGAGCCGGTGCAAGGGGTGTATTTCAACAGCAGCGATGAAGCCAGCTACGCGCCGGTGGCCGTGATTGGGCAGACGGTGAAAGCCAACCTGTTTCCGGACAGTGATCCGTTGGGCCAGTTTCTGTTGCTCAACAGTATTCCCTTCCAGGTAATCGGTGTGATGAGCCGCCAGGGGGCGACCGACTGGGGGGATGATCAGGATGATGTGGTGTTCGTGCCCTTGTCGACGGGCACCCTGCGCCTGTTCGGCCAGAATTATCTGCGTTCCATCACCCTGGCCGTGGATGACGTTACCGCCATCGATGAGACCGAAACCGCGGCGGTTAACCTGTTGACCCAGCGTCACGGGAAGGAGGATGTGCGGGTTTTCAATATGGCGTCCTTGTTGGATATGGTGTCGGAAACCCAGAACACCCTGACGTTGCTGCTGGGCTCCATCGCGGCGATTTCATTATTGGTGGGGGGGATCGGGGTGATGAACATCATGCTGGTGAGCGTCACCGAGCGTATTCACGAAATTGGTATCCGCATGGCCACCGGCGCTCGTCAGCGCAATATCCTGCAGCAGTTTCTTACCGAAGCGGTGGTGGTGTCTGCGCTGGGTGGCGTGATCGGTGTGGTGATTGGGGTACTGGTGGGCTGGCTGCTGGACGCTTTCGGCATGGCCATTGTGTTCTCGGTGCCAGTGATGGTGGCCGCGTTTGTTTGTGCCGCGGGCATCGGCCTGTTGTTTGGCTTTGCCCCCGCATTGAAGGCCGCGCGTCTGAACCCTGTGGAGGCACTCAGTAATGACTAAGACAATAAACAAGCGGGTATGGGTGACGGTTGTTGTTCTGTTATCCGGCTGCGCCATGCGGTCCGGGCTGGAGGCGCCCGAACAAAACATGCCGGCACAATGGCTTAACCAGCAGCAGGCCAGCGAAGCCATGGTGCATCACCCGCAATGGTGGCAGCAGTTCAACAGTGCGGAACTGGATCGGTTGGTGGACCAGGCGCTGGCGGCTAACACGGATTTACTGGCGGCGACGGCGCGGGTCGAGCAAGCGGATGCGCAACTCAGTCAGGCTGGTTCAGCCCTGTTCCCGACCCTGGGGTTGGGCGCCGGCGGCAGCCGCAGTGGTGTATTTGGCGAAAGCGGTAGCAGTGAAAGCTACAACGCCTCCGTGAGTGCCAGCTACGAGCTGGACCTGTGGGGGCAGCTTCGCAATAGCCGTGATGTGGCGCGGGCCTCCCTGCTGGCCAGCCAGTTCAGTCGCGATACCGTGCAGCTCACGGTGATTGCCAGTGTGGTGAATACCTATCTGCAGGTGCTGTATCTGCAGGACAATCTGGCCCTGTCGGAAGAGAATCTGGCGCTGGCCCAACAAGTGCTGGATGTGGTGCAGGCCAAGGTAGAGAACGGTGCCGTCTCCCCCCAGGATCTGGCCCAGCAGAAAACCGTGGTCGCCAATGTGAAAGCGCAGTTGCCGTCCTTGCGTCACCAGCTGCGGCAAAGCCGTTATGCGCTGGCGGTATTGGTGGGAGAAATGCCGCAGGCATTCCAGGTGGGTGGCGGCACCCTGAGCAATCTGCAGCTGCCGGAGATCCAGGCCGGTTTACCGGATCAGGTGCTGGCCCAGCGCCCGGATATTGCCCAGGCCCAGGCCAGCCTGATGGCTGCGGATTATTCTGTGGCCGCCGCCCGGGCGGACTACTGGCCCTCCATCACGCTCACCGGTAGTGGCGGTTATGCCAGCAGCGCCCTGTCGTCGTTGTTCAATGGCGATGCGGTGTACAGCCTGGGCGTGTCGTTGGCGCAAACCCTGTTTGATGGTGGTGCCCGCAATGCGCGGATCAATCAGAGCAAGGCCGCCTGGCAAGAGCAGGTGGCCAGTTATACCGGCACCTTGCTGGTGGCCCTGCAGGAAGTGGAGCAATCGTTGAGTAATGTGCAGGGGTTGGCCGAGCAGCAGCAGTATCGTGAAGAGGCATACCAGCAAGCCGAGGAAGCCTATCGGGTGGCGCAGGTGCGTTATCAGGAAGGCGAAACCGAGCTCACCGACGTGCTCAGCGCGCAAAGCAGTTTTAACAGTGCGCGCCAGAACAGCCTGGATCTGATCTACAACCAGTATCAGTCGCGCATCACTCTGTACCGGGTATTGGGTGAAGGGGGTGAGAGGGATGGAGGGAGCAAGGCACCTGCGGAACCCTGAAGTGCCCCTGGTTTGCCGCTTGATCCGCTAACCGACACAATACGGCGATCGAGTCCAGCCTGTCAGGTCGCCCGTGCTGCCGCTTGTTTATCATCCCGAATACAGCTTTCCCTTTCCCGGCAAACATCGTTTTCCCATGGAAAAATTTGCCCGGCTGCATGGCTACCTGCGCAGCCGGGGTATTGCCCATGGCGATAACGAATTCCGCCCCGGCCGGGCCAAGGCGGCACTGTTAAGTCAGGCTCACTGCCCGCAATACGTATCAGCCATGGTGAACGGGACGCTGGATGCCAGGGCGCTACGGCGCATGGGGTTGCCGTGGAGCGAAGCCTTGATGACGGCGCAGCTGGCACTGCAGCACGGTATCGCCTGTCATCTGGCCGGCGGCACCCATCACGCCCACTACGATTTCGGTTCCGGTTTCTGCATCTTCAATGATCAGGCGTTTGCGGTGCGCCAGTTACTGAACCGGGGCGTGGTGAAAAAAGCCCTGATGTTTGATTGCGATGTGCATCAGGGCGATGGCACTGCAGCCATGCTGACAGATGAGCCTCGGGCGTTTACCTGCTCCATTCATTGCGAGAAAAACTTTCCGGTGCGCAAGATGAAAAGCGATCTGGATGTGGGGTTGCCGCTGGGTATGACGGATCAGGACTATCTGGATACGGTGTTTGAGACGCTGGATCGATTACTGGATTCAGTGCAGCCGGATCTGGTTTTTTATGACGCCGGCGTGGATATCTTTCAGCACGATCCGTTGGGGCGCCTGCATATTTCCGAGCAGGGTATCGCCGATCGCGACCGGGGCGTCCTTGCCCGTTGTCGTCAGCGTAACGTTCCT
This sequence comes from Alcanivorax sp. HI0044, assembly GCF_001634945.1. NCBI lineage: Bacteria > Pseudomonadati > Pseudomonadota > Gammaproteobacteria > Oceanospirillales > Alcanivoracaceae > Alcanivorax > Alcanivorax sp. HI0044. The sequence goes on along the minus strand of NZ_LWEZ01000014.1, from coordinate 1,575 downwards.
GTGGCCACGGTGATCGGGGGCGGCTACGATGATGATCGTGACGCACTGGCGCAGCGCCATGCAATCGTCATAGAGCAAGCCTTTGAGTTAAAAGTTGAAAGTTAAAAGTTCAAACGTGGTCAGGGCCGGTGGTATGAATTACGTTTTGTGTCGCTTTTAACTTTCCACTTTTAACTTTCAACTGCTCCGAAGGAGCTCTCATGTCCAAAGCCCTGTTGATCATGGCCCATGGCAGCCGCAGTGAAACGGCCAACGACGAGTTTCGTGCGCTGGTGGACACCGTGGCGGAATCTGCCCACGCCGCCGGGCAGGAATACGTGGCCGTATTGCCCTGTTTTCTCGAGTTGGCGACTCCCTCTTTGATTGAAGCGATTCAACAGCTGGAACATCAGCCGGTGAAAACCGTGCAGCTTTACCCGTTGTTCTTCAACAAGGGGAAACACGTGGGCAAGGATATTCCGGCACAAATTGAAGAGGCCCGCGAGCGTTTTCCTGATCTGGATATCGAATTGATGCACTATTTTGGCAGTGCCGCCGGGCTCGCACCGCTGGTGGTGCAACATCTTCAGGAACAGGAAAACTGACCCGGACCCGGCTGTCATGGATGACATGGAAACCACGCTTCAACGGATTTTTGCCAGCGAGTCCCGCCGGGTACTGGCGACACTGATTCGTCTGCTGGGGGATTTCGACCTGGCAGAAGATGCCTTGCAGGAAGCGTTTGTCGCCGCCCTGAGGCAATGGCCGGAAGACGGCGTGCCAGACAACCCCCGTGCCTGGCTGGTCTCTGCGGGGCGCTTCAAGGCCATCGATCAGTTACGCCGCCGTGCCCGTTACGACGCGCTATTGCGTGAGCAGGCGGATCACCTTGCCGCCCAGGCGACGGTGGAAATGGAGATAGAGAATGCCGCCATCGAGGATGACCGGCTGCGCCTGATCTTCACCTGTTGCCACCCGGGGCTGGCGGCGCAAGCACAGGTGGCGCTGACATTACGGGAAGTGTGTGGACTCACCACGGAAGCCATCGCCCGCGCCTTTCTCAGCAAACCCGCCACCGTAGCCCAGCGTATTGTCCGCGCCAAGGGCAAGATCCGCGATGCGAAAATTCCCTACGAGGTGCCGGAAGGCGCGGCATTGGCGGAACGTCTGCAGTCGGTCCTGCAGGTGATCTATCTGGTGTTCAACGAGGGCTATCTGGCATCGTCCGGCGAGCAGGCGTTGCGCCATGATCTCAGTGAGGAAGCGATTCGCCTGGCCGAGCTGGTGCTGGCCTTGTTGGCGGAACGCACCGACCAGCCGGACCCGGAATGCCAGGGCTTGCTGGCGCTGATGTTGCTTCACCATGCTCGTCGGGCCACGCGAACGGATGCGCAAGGCGAGCTGGTGCTACTGGAAAACCAGCAGCGCAGCCTCTGGGACCGGCAGGAAATCCAGCGCGCCGATCAGCTGGTGCGCCAAGCCTTGCTGTCACGGCGCTTCGGGCCTTATACCCTGCAGGCCGCCATTGCGGCAGTGCATGCACAGTCACCCAGCAGTGCGGAGACCGACTGGCAGGAAATCGACGGACTCTATGAT
>NZ_LWEZ01000013.1:0-804 GCF_001634945.1 Alcanivorax sp. HI0044 | reverse complement strand
ATTGGACAAGCTGAAGCTGGATTTTATCCATCAGAGCCCGGATATCGACGAGTCCCGGCATGAGGGTGAATCCCCCACCGCACTGGTGATGCGCCTGGCCCGGGAAAAAGCCCTGGCGCTGGCCGATCAGCACCCGGACACGCTGATCATCGGTTCCGATCAGGTCGCCGTGATCGGCGATCAGGTCCTGGGCAAGCCCGGTGACCGGGACACCGCGATCCGCCAGCTCAACGCCGCCAGCGGTCAGCGGGTATCCTTCCTGACTGGGTTATGCCTGCTCAATACCGCCACCGGTCGCAGCCAGGTGGCCTGTGACCCGTTTCATGTGCAATTCCGCACCCTGAAACCGGCGCAAATCGAACGCTACGTGGACATAGAGCAGCCACTGAACTGTGCCGGCAGCTTCAAATCCGAAGGGCTGGGCATTGTCTTGTTCAAGGCACTGGAAGGTCGCGACCCGAATACACTGGTGGGCCTGCCATTGATCGTGTTAACCGAATTCCTGGCCGCCGAGGGGATTCAGCTGCCTATATAAAGGAAAGAGGCGAGTTCCGAGCACTATCTCTCTCGGAACTCGCCTCTTCTAGCTTCTCGTAGCTCGTAGCTCGTAGCTCGTAGCTCGTAGCTCGTAGCTATTATGATCAACGAATCACCGGCGAGGCACTCAGACCCAACTGGGCCGCCATGCCTTCACCAATGGATACACCAAAACGGCGAATAAATTCTTCCATGGGAGAACGGCTGGCGCTGTAATTCAGCATTTCTTCCTGCCCCGCCACTTCGCGAATCACCTGCCCCGGGCTC
>NZ_LWEZ01000012.1:0-965 GCF_001634945.1 Alcanivorax sp. HI0044 | reverse complement strand
ACCAGTTCCACTCCATTGCCGGCCAGCGCCGGGCGAAGCAGGTCGGCAGGCCAGGCACCGCTGTCCATGGCGGCAGTGAATTTGTCCCGTTGTTTGTCGTTTACAAAGTGCTGAATGACGCCATTGAGCTGGCCGTCCTGGTCACTGGAGGGAAAGCCGTAATGGTGGAGCCAGCGCAAGGCATGGCGGTAGCTCGTCTGGTAGAAACGATTCTGTGGTGTCAGGTGTGGGCTGGCGGTGCTATAGACGACACCGGCCAGATTCCCGGACGCGCCGGCGGCAATGCCCTGCGGATCCAGGACGGTCACGGTCCAGTGTTGCTCGGCCAGGGCGCGGGCTGTAGTGGCGCCGGCCAGGCCGGCGCCGATGACGATGGCGTGCCGGGATGTGCTGGGCTGGTCGGTTGGGTGCTGGGTGAGGAGGGTGCCGGTCTTGGTCATAGCAAATGTGGTCCCTCTAGTCGGACCGGGATCAGCGCAGTGAATAGGGGAGCGGTCATGGGATCCGTGTGGTTGGCGGCGTCGCTGTGAGGCCCTAGGGTAACACGCTGCGATTACGGAGCTGGCACGTTCTGGGCCGCCTTGAACTCAGCCAGTACACGTTTTGTCTGTTGCAGTAACCAGACGGTTTTCTGCCGGTAGCTGGCGTTGCTGATGCGGATGAAGTTGTCGTTGATCAAGGTGACCAGTAACGCCTGGTTTTGAATTGGGCGGTTGGGTTCTACCCAGCGCATTTGGGCCTGGGCACTGGGGTTGCCTTCCAGGTCCACCAGTCGCTCACTGATGATGCTGAGCGCGTTGGCGCTGTTGCTGAGTGCCTTGTCGACCCGGCGCTGGCGCAGTTCGCTGTAGTAGCCCGCTACGGCGCGCCGGGGTTGCATGGTGTCCCAGCCCGCAGGCAAGCCGGACAGGGTAAGGGAAAGCTGTTCCTTGCCATCCGCATCCCGGTAACGCAGGGTGCGCGCG
>NZ_LWEZ01000011.1:0-966 GCF_001634945.1 Alcanivorax sp. HI0044 | reverse complement strand
CTCCCAAATTGCTGAAGAGCGCGTAGAAAAAGTGACTGACTACGTGAACGAAGGCGAGATCATCAAGGTGAAAGTCCTTGATGTGGATCAGCGTGGTCGCATCAAGCTGTCCATGAAGGAAGCCAAAGAAGATTAATTTCTCTTTTTGCTTGTAAAGAAGGGTCGGCATTTGCCGGCCCTTTTTTTATGCGCGGGAAAGGCGGGAACGACGGCCAGTTTTGCAAACAGTAATGGCCTGGCCGTAAAAGGCGGCTGGCGTCAGGCCAATGAGTGCAGTGTAGCGGCGGGGCAAATGAAAACGGCGCAGGGGGTGATTAGCCCGCTGCGCCGTTTCTTGTTGCTGTTGTGGCTTATTTATTCTGGCGGGTCTCGATAAGCTGGTCCACCACGCCGGGGTCGGCCAGGGTGGAAGTATCGCCCAGGCTGTCCAGTTCATCGGCGGCGATCTTGCGCAGGATGCGACGCATGATCTTGCCGGAGCGGGTTTTCGGCAGGCCCGGGGCAAAGTGGATCAGGTCGGGCTTGGCGATGGGGCCGATTTCCTGGGTGACCAGGTCCCGCAGGACCTGAACCAGTTCTTCGCTGCTTTCCTTGCCGGCCATCAGTGACACATAGGCATAGATGCCCTGGCCTTTGACGTCATGTTGGTAGCCGACCACGGCGGCTTCGGAGATGCTGGGGTGCAGCACCAGGGCTGATTCAATTTCGGCAGTGCCCAGGCGGTGGCCAGACACGTTGAGCACGTCGTCCACCCGGCCGGTGATCCAGTAGTAGCCATCTTCATCACGGCGAGCGCCATCACCGGTGAAATAGCAGTCCTTGTAGGCGCTGAAATAGGTGTCGATCAGGCGCTGGTGATCGCCATAGACTGTCCGGATCTGGCTGGGCCAGCTGGCCTTGATAACCAGGTTACCGGAGGCCGCGCCGTCCAGTTCTTTGCCGTCCGGGTCCATCAGCCCGGGCTGC
>NZ_LWEZ01000010.1:0-889 GCF_001634945.1 Alcanivorax sp. HI0044 | reverse complement strand
CATGGCGCCCAGCTGCGGGATGGTCACGTGGGACTCATCGGCAATCAGCAGCGCATTCTCCGGCAGGTAGTCAAACAGAGTCGGCGGGGCATCACCCGGTGCCCGACCGGAGAACAGCCGGGAATAGTTTTCCACCCCGTTGCAGTAACCCAGCTCCTGCAGCATCTCGATATCGAACCGGGTGCGCTGCTCCAGCCGCTGGGCTTCCACCAGCTTGTTCTGTTCCTTGAGCTCCGCCAACCGCTCGGTGAGTTCTTCCTTGATCATCTCCACCGCCTTGAGCACCGTTTCCCGGGGCGTGACGTAATGGCTCTTGGGGTAGATGGTGGTGCGTCCGATGCGGCGGATTACCTCGCCAGTGAGCGGATCAAAGATGCTGATGGACTCCACTTCGTCATCGAACAACTCGATACGTACCGCCTCTTTTTCTTCTTCCGCCGGAAAGATATCGATCACATCCCCGCGCACCCGGTAGGTGGCACGGCGGAAATCCATTTCGTTGCGGGTGTACTGCAGCTCTGCCAAACGCCGCAGCAGCTCACGCTGATCAATATGATCGCCCCGCACCAGATGCAGCACCATGGCGTGGTAACTGGCCGGGTCACCCAGACCGTAAATGGCGGAAACCGTGGCCACGATAATGGTGTCCGGGCGCTCCAGAATGGCCTTGGTGGCCGACAGCCGCATCTGCTCGATCTGCTCATTCACCGAGGCATCCTTCTCAATGAAGGTATCAGAACTGGGCACGTAGGCTTCCGGCTGGTAGTAGTCGTAATAGGAAACGAAGTACTCCACCGCGTTTTCCGGGAAGAACTCCCGGAATTCCCCATACAACTGGGCCGCCAGCGTCTTGTTGGGCGCCATGATGATAGTGGGCCGGCCGGTCTGC
>NZ_LWEZ01000009.1:0-1205 GCF_001634945.1 Alcanivorax sp. HI0044 | reverse complement strand
GCGACTACCCGCCAGGACCAACGTTCCTCCTTTTCCAACTTCGGCGCCTGCGTGGATCTGTTCGCACCGGGTAGCGACATCACCTCGGCCTGGTATCAGTCAGATACCCAGACCGCCAGCCTGAATGGCACCTCCATGGCCGCGCCGCATGCCGCCGGTGCGGCTGCCTTGTATCTGGGTGCCAACCCCAGTGCCACTCCCGGTGCTGTGAATGTGGCACTGGTGGACGACACCGTCACCGGCGCCATCAGCAATGCGGGCAACCAGTCGCCCAACCGTTTACTGCAGATCACTCAGCAGGACGGCTCCGGGATTGACCGCCTGCCGACCGCAGCCTTCACCGCGGATTGCGCGGGCACGGTTTGTGAGCTGGATGCCAGCGGCTCCAGCGATGATGTGGCCGTAGCGGCCTGGGACTGGACCCTGGGGGACGGCAATGTGGCCAGTGGCGAACAGATCACTCACGACTACGGAGTGGATGGCGAATTCACCGTGACCCTGACGGTCACCGACACCGCCAACCAGACCGGCAGCACCGACCAGACCGTAAGCGTGGGAACAGAAACCTCCCCCTGCCCGGACTGCACCCGCTATGAAGGCCAGCTGAACAACGGTGGCTCTGCGATCCTGCCGTCCAACGGTTTCAACTTTTCCGGCGGGCAGATTGACGCCTGGCTGTATAGCCCGGCGGGCGCCAGCTTCACCGTGACCCTGCAAGCACAAAGCTGCTTCCTGTTCTTCTGCGGCTGGAACAACGTGACCACCGCCAGCCCACAAGGTGGTGTAGCCGAGATCCATACCAATGTGAACAGCGGGTACTACCGCTGGCAGGTACAGGCCCAGAGCGGTGCCGGTGCCTATACGCTACTCACCAATCCGTAAGTTTTTCTGCCTACGGTTTCGCCGGCGTCAACCTCCTGGTGCGCCGGCTTTTTTGTACCTGATAAAGAGGAGCATCATGCTTCACGCTGCAAGCAACACGGCGAAAACAGCCCGTGATCACCTTAACTCATAACGCATCCGGGTCCGCCAACAACGATTCCGCCCGCGCCAGAATGGCATCCACCTTCGCCGTATCCATCCGATTCAGATTCCCGTAGATCATTTTCATGCGATGATTGCCGGCAAACTGTTTGCGATGGCGATGAATAAAGTGCCAGTAAAGGCTGTTGAACGGGCAGCTTTCGGATTCGCTGGCAGTCTTT
>NZ_LWEZ01000008.1:0-587 GCF_001634945.1 Alcanivorax sp. HI0044 | reverse complement strand
GGGTTACATCCAGGGTGGCGAATTCGGCGTTGCTGAAATCCAGCCAGGGGAACAGATGCTTGAGTTCGTCCCGGCCGGCAGTCAGTTGTTCCTGTTCGCTGCGCTCCACGCCCCGTTCCGCCAGATCGCCGCCCAGGTACCACACCACCTTGCCGTCGGGGCAGTCGTGGGTGGTAACGGTGAGCACGGGCTTGTTGCTGGTGCCGACACAGTGGGCGTAAAGGCGATGACCCAGATCATGTTTGACCAGCACCATTTTCAGGGGGCGCAGCTGGCTGTGTTCCTGCTCCAGCAGGTGGGCCTGATGGGCGCCGTCGAGCAGGGCCGGGTTGCCGTTGCCGGCGGCGAGCAGGGTCAGGCGCGGTTCAATGCGTTGACCATTAACCGTGACGGCGCGCAGGCCGTTTTCATCCCATTCCAGCGTGTCCCGTTCGTTGTCGAGCGCCAGCAGCCGGTCGCGGACCGGGGCGCTAAGTGTCTCGATCAGCGATTCGGTGTTGATGACCAGGTCGTCCAGTTTGTAGACGTTGCCCTTGAAAGCCTTGTTGGCCAGCGCGCTGGGGAAATGATCGCGCTTGAGCTTTTCA
>NZ_LWEZ01000007.1:0-1351 GCF_001634945.1 Alcanivorax sp. HI0044 | reverse complement strand
GGAAGGGATATAAGCCTGCAATCCCAACGGCCCCATAAACTGAACCGTGGCCGGAATAAAAATCTGGCCAAGCTGGTCATACAGTTTCTGACGATGCGGAGCCGGAGCCAGTGTCGGCAAGGCATAGCCCAGCCAGACGCGCACCGCCCGTCCCTGTGTCGACGTTTCCATGTCGTTAATCTCCTTACTGTCTGCCGGCAATCGGCTGACATAAATACGGGGTAAAGACTGACATGAAGAAAGCTAAGCAACAAGATGAATATGCAGCGACATAATGCCTGTACTGCGCAGAGCATGAAGAGGCCTGTATCCTGAGGTACGGGCACATTGAGCCTCACCCTGCGACCCCGCATACTGGCCATTTAACCATCGGAACTCGTCATGCCCACGGTAACAGTTTGGGAAACGCCCAAGGCTGGCAGCCTGGCCAATCTGGTTCAAAAGCAGCGGCCATTGCCTCCCCTGTCTCTCGGGCATGTCCGGGTGCAGGTTCATGCGGTGGGGCTGAATTTTGCGGATATTTTCGCCCTTACCGGCCTTTACTCCGCAACCCCGGAAGGCGCCTTCATCCCCGGGCTGGAATTTGCCGGCACAGTCATCGACACAGGCACAGATACCGACAATACCGACAGCGCCTTCCAGGTTGGCGACCGGGTGATGGGTGTCACCCGGTTCGGCGGTTACTGCTCCAGTGTTGATAGCGAACCGGATTACCTGATCCCCCTACCCGACGACTGGAGCTTCGTTCAGGGCGCCGCCTTCCCGGCCCAGACCCTCACCGCCTGGTATGCCCTGACCACCCTCGGCGCCATCCAGACAGGGCAACGTGTACTGATTCACAGCGCCGCCGGCGGAGTCGGCCTGCAGGCCATGAAACTGGCGACCCTGCTGGGTGCCAACCCGGTTGGAACGGTAGGCAGCCCCGACAAAGCCGCGATGCTGCAGGAAATGGGTTTTGAAAATGTGCTGATACGCCAAGCGGATTTTTCCCGACAACTCACCGAAACCGGCCACCGTTTCGATCTGGTGCTCGACGCCATCGGCGGCACCGTCCAGCAAGCCAGCTTTGCCGCACTGAACCCCATGGGCCGGCTGGTGGTTTTCGGCGCCGCCGAATTCACCCCCACCGGCAACCGCCCCAACTACCTCAAAGCCGCCTGGCGCTACCTGCGCCGCCCTCGCTATGACGTTATGGATATGATCAGCAGCAACCGGTCGGTGATGGCCTTCAATCTGATCTGGCTATGGGAACAGAAAGCCAGCATGAAGGCCTTGCTCAGCGAATTACAGACCATTGCCCTGCCTCCACCCCATGTGGGCCATCGCTTTGCCTTCGATGATGCTCATGCGG
>NZ_LWEZ01000006.1:0-664 GCF_001634945.1 Alcanivorax sp. HI0044 | reverse complement strand
TGGAAGCCAAGAGTGTAGATGATTTCATTGATGCGCTGACCCAGCCCCGGGGGCCGATTACCGCTACCCGGGAAGTGGAAATGGCGCTGCGGGATTTACGTCTGCCACGCACCGAAACCCGGCCCTACGCCCTGCGGCGTTTGCGCGACCAGCTGGAGACCAACCTGTCAGGCCTGCTGGGGCCGTCGGTTTCCCATCAGTTGATGGACGATCACCTGCCTTACTTGCCTGAAGAGGAACAAAGCTCCAGCGAAGACATCCAGTTTATCGAGTCACGACTGGAGCAATATCGCGACCGGCTCTCCGGGCTGGCCGCAGAGCTGGACGGCCTGCGACGCTTCCACCGCCAGACCTTGCTGGAGCTGCCCATGGGGGTCATTTCCCTGGGCGCCGACCGGGAAATCATTGGCTGGAACCGGGCCATGGAAGAACTCACCGGCATCACCGCCGCCGACACCATCGGCTCCCGGCTGGCGGATCTGGACCCGCCCTGGGGCGATTTCCTGACGCAGTTCAGCCACGACGACAACCCGCACCAGCCACAACAATCGCTGGAAGTGGACCGGCAGACTCGCTGGCTCAGCCTGCATAAATCCGAAGTGCTGGGCACCGGCACCTCGGAGCAGGCTGGCGGGCAGGTAGTGGTGATTGAAGACATTACTGA
>NZ_LWEZ01000005.1:0-1816 GCF_001634945.1 Alcanivorax sp. HI0044 | reverse complement strand
CCGTTGTTCAGGGTTTTTGGTATCGCAATGGATGACATTACCAAAGATGGCGCGGTAATGAGCATGCCTTGTGTGGAAGAGGTTTGTGATCAACAGGGAAAGCTTCATCGGGGAGCCATCGCTACCTTGCTTGANACGGCATGTGGTTTGGCGATTTTTGTGCGCCTCGGCGACATGCGCCCAATTGCGACAATTGACTTGCGCGTTGATTTCATCGCTAACCCCGAGGCTGGCGAAGGGGTGGCATGTAATGTCACCTGTTTTGCAGTTGAAGAAAATATTGCCTATGTCCGTGGAGAGGCATTTGGGCGTGATGGCGGCAATTTGCTGGCGTCGGTATCAGGCAGTTTTGCGATAGGAACGGCAGGCCCGTCCTTTGATCAATCTGTGAATCCTAGCAATAAGAGAGCCCCCTCCAAGAAAAAAACAATCGATGATGAAGGAATCATCAGCTTCGAAACAGAAAGGGTAACCGCTCTCTCTACTGTGGTCGGCGATGTATCACCATACGAAAAATTTCTTGGTATGACGGCTTCGGACGATAACGGCGAAGCAACCTATAAAATGCCGTTTCGCGAGCAGCACATTGGCAACCCTCTGATCAAGACTTTTCATGGCGGTATTATCGCAAGCTTCGCGGAGCTTGTTGCTGGCGCGCACTTAACAGCGAATCAGACTGAACAAAATAAGCCAGTATGTTCAAGTATGACTCTGGATTATTTGCGCCCGGCCTTTGCGGGTACGTTGGTGGCCAAGCCGAACATTATTCGTGAAGGAAAGCGCTTCATTGTGGTTGTTGTGGATGTGTTTCTTGATGGCGCCCAGGTTTCCCGAGGTCGCTTCATTTATAAGAGAGCCTTCGCTTCCAGCTAATCCAATCTATAAACAACCCTCCCCCCTTCCTTTTCTGCCTCAATAGAGGAGTTCTGTTATGTATATTTCACAGACTTTGCGCCGTGCGGTTCAATTAAACGGCCAAGGTACGGCTACCGTTTTTGCTGGTCGGCGGCAAACCTGGCGAGAGTTTGAAGACCGTATCGCATGCCTTGCTAACGGGTTGCTAAGTCTGGGCATCAATGCGGGTGACAGGGTTGCCATACTGGCATTAAACAGCGATCGCTACCTGGAGTATTTCTATGCAGTGCCGTGGGCCGGTGCGGCAGTGAATCCCGTCAATATTCGGCTCGCACCACCTGAAATCGCCTATACCTTGAATGACTCAGGTTCTAAAGTGCTTTTCGTTGATGACACCTTTGCAGCATTGCTGCCATCCCTACAGCCACAGCTTGAGTCTATCAAGCATGTTGTCTTCATGGGTGAGGGTGAGTGTCCACAAGGGTGTATTGATTATGAATCCCTTGTCGCCAACGCCGGTCGAATCCGTGACGCCAATGCTGGCGGTGACGATCTGGCGGGGCTGTTTTATACCGGTGGTACCACTGGGCGGTCAAAAGGCGTGATGCTGAGTCATGACAACCTGGTATTCAATGCCCTGAACGTGGTTGCCGAGATGGGCTATGACAGTGACACCATATATATGCATGCCGGGCCCATGTTCCACTTGGCTGATATGGCCAGCACGTTTGCCGTGACACTGGCTGCGGGGACACATGGCATTGTTCCTCGCTTTGATGTTGATGAAGTGCTGGCTTTCATTGAGCAGGAGAAAGTCACGAACACCCTGTTGGTGCNGACCATGGTCAATCTTCTAGCCTCATCTGGGCGCATCGCCAATTACGATGTCAGCAGCATAAAACGCATGCTGTATGGCGCCTCGCCAATGCCAGAGGCGGTATTGATTAGTGCTATGGAACAA
>NZ_LWEZ01000004.1:0-1266 GCF_001634945.1 Alcanivorax sp. HI0044 | reverse complement strand
GGCTTTTACCTTCAACAGGTTGGACGCATTCATGGAGAGCACGTCCACGCCCATGGCCATCAATAACAGGGCCGCACTGGGCTCCCCTGCCATCTCCCCGCAGACCGACACCGGCGTATCTTCTTCGCGGGCCTGCTCCACCACATGCAGCAGGGCATGCAGCACCGCCGGGTGATAGGAATTATAAAGCGCCGCCACCTGGCGGTTGTTGCGGTCCACCGCCAGCAGGTATTGCGTCAGATCGTTGGTCCCTACAGAAAGAAAGTCTACCCGCTGGGCCAGGGCGCGGGCCTGATACACCGACGCCGGCACTTCGATCATCACTCCCACCGGCGGCATGGGCACATCCAGCCCTTCATCGCGCACTTCCAGCCAGGCACGGTGGATCAGATGCTGGGCCTCTTCTGCTTCGAACACACTGGTAATCATGGGCAGCATGATGCGTAGATTGTTCAGTCCTTCACTGGCCTTGATCATGGCGCGCACCTGCACCATGAAAATTTCCGGGTGGTCCAGGGTGACACGGATACCCCGCCAGCCCAGGAAAGGGTTTTCTTCCTCTATGGGGAAGTAACTCAGGGATTTATCACCACCGATATCCAGGGTGCGCATGGTGACCGAATGCGGAGCAAACGCCGCCAGCTGCTCGCGATAAATCACTCGCTGTTCTTCTTCCGACGGGAACCGGTCGCGCACCATGAACGGAATCTCCGTGCGGTACAGCCCCACCCCTTCGGCACCCCGTTCCAGTGACCGGTTGATATCGGTCATCAGGCCGGTATTCACCTGCAACTTGATCCTCGTGCCATCCAGCGTTTGCGCCGGTTCGTCACGCAGCTTTTCCAGCCCGGCCTGAAGACTCTCTTCCTCGGCAATGATTTCCTGGAACTGTTGTTTGAGCTCCGGGGAGGCATTGGCCACCACCCGGCCACGGAAACCATCGACGATGATTTCCTTGTCGTCCATTTGTTTGAGCGGCAGATTCTGCGCCCCCACCACGGTGGGGATACCCATGGCCCGCGCCACAATGGCCATGTGCGAATTCCGTGACCCGCGTGTGGTAACAATGCCACGCACCCGTTCACGGGGTACTTCCATCAGCATGGGCGCAGAAATATCTTCGCCGAGCAGAATGCACTCGTCCGGAAAAATCACATGACGCCGGGTCTGGCTCTGCAGCTGAGCCAGCACCCGACGGCCCAGGTCACGCACATCCGCCGCCCGTTCACGCAGGTAGGGGTCATCCATCATTTCGAAATTGCGCAC
>NZ_LWEZ01000003.1:0-1075 GCF_001634945.1 Alcanivorax sp. HI0044 | reverse complement strand
TTTCCCGGAGTATAAAACGTATATCGGACAAGAAGAGTTATTGTTTTCAAATCCTCAGGAAATAGGTGAGATATACAAGATTCACGGGTGTTCAACTAACTCAGATTCATTGGTTCTTACTGATTCTGATTATAATTCTTTTGACCAAAAGAACACCTACTTGGCAGCAAAATTAATAACTTTGTTTGTTGAGCATCCCGTTGTATTTATTGGGTATTCAATTTCGGATGAAAATATTAGCAGTTTGTTAAAGGCAATATCTGGCTGCATTGGGAAAGATAATATTGAGCAGCTGAGGAAAAACCTGATTTTCGTCCAGCGATTGTCCGCAGGAGAAGAGCCAAACATATCGGACACTTATTTAACTATTGATGGAATACAGATACCATTAGTGTTAGTTAAAACTAACGACTTCCTTCCAGTTTATAAAGCAATTCATTCCACCAAAAGGAAAATTCCTGCCAGAGTATTGCGTTATTGCAAAGAGCAGCTATACGAACTGGTGCAATCTTCAGAACCAGAGAAGAAAATTTGCGTTGTTGACATAGATGAAATTGAAACAAAAGATGATGTAGAGTTTTTAGTCGGTGTTGGGGTTGCTCAACAAGATTTTGTAGGGCCGTCACCAATCGGCTATGCGAGCGTTAGTAAAAATGAATTGTTTGAAGATTTGCTGCATGAGAATAAAGGCTACGATTGTGAGCAAATTCTAAAGCATGTTGCTCCAAAAGCATGTAAGTCAACACCTAATATTCCGGTGTTTATGTACCTAAATAAGTTGGGTATTGCTAGTGAGGAAGCTTATAGGGAAAGCGGCTATCAGATAGATAAGGTTGTATTTCGCGATGTCAAAAAGTTGAGGATGGATACATACAAAAAGCCTTATTTTAGAAACTATCGCCACATGAATATGGATCAAATTATTGAAGCTTGCACTCCCGAAAATGCCGCTGCTTACATTCCATTTCTAAGCGCAGAAAAAATTGATACTGAAACCCTTCGTCAGTTTTTAATTGATAACGAAGAAAAGTTTGATTATGGAGTATCAAACTATGCAAGTAGTTTTAGAAAGCTT
>NZ_LWEZ01000002.1:0-7437 GCF_001634945.1 Alcanivorax sp. HI0044 | reverse complement strand
TCGGGGACATAGGTGATTTGCCCCGCCACATCCAGGAAAATCCCATAACCTACCGCGTTATGATTCTCATCCTTCTTGCTAAAACTGGGCTCTTTGACCAAGTTGACCTGATATCGCCTCTTCGGAGGAGAAATACCGTCCGACCACATTTCTTCCCAATCGACAACCTGACCCGGATCATCTGGGTCAGACATGCTTAGCGTGAATTCTACGGATTGGCCAGGGTCATTCAGACGCGAGAGGCTTTCCAGTTCCGGCGGTTTGTCGTTAATCGTTAACTCAACCGTAGCCCAGTCCGACGTATCTACAGGGTTAGCCCAATCCGAGCAATCACTTGCATTCCCAGAACATAGCCCTTCGCTATCCTGAAATCGATACAGGAAAGCAGTTTTTACCGGAGCGTTAGCGGTTGCACTACATACCGAATCAGCGAACGCAGGGCTGGGTCGTGACGGCTCATCAACCAATGACGGAGGCGTATAAAGAATAACACAGTCATCTGCTACATCCCCGTCATCAAAAACATCTGGATTCGCATCAATAATGAACTGCGGAATCGGATCGCCACAATGCAGGTCATAACCGTCGCGATTTTCATTATAGTACTGCCAAACAAAATCGATGGTCTCGACAACATCGTCACCATTCCCATCTTGGTACGTCAGTTCAAACCGTGTGGGATCCTCAGCACTCTGCACAAAAAACTCACCGGTTCCCACATATACAACAGGATCCGCGTCCGGATCATCAATCTTGGCACGCTCAAATTCGAATATGCCGTTTTTAAATATGACGGGATCAACGCTGTCATCCAGCAAAATAATTTCTGCTCCATCGCTGGCCAGATCATTATCTAAAAGATCTACGCTAGCGCGAAGCCCTGAAGAAACCGCATTACTGCCTTCGTCATCTCCAGCCGTTATCTGCTGGTACTCATAAGCACCAAGGTCACAACGTCCTCCCGCTGTTCGAGAAATTCCCCGCAAGTCAACAGACCGGCAGTTTAGAGGCGAGCTGGCACCCGCCGCCAGTGAGGCCTCATCATTGCCCGCATCTACCAGATCACCATTCGGCTCTATCGTCAGGTAGGGCGGAGCATAGTTAGTATTCGTTCCTGTACCCGGCTCATCGGTCAACATATCAGCAAGCTCTGCTACATCTACGTTTTCCAAATTCGTAGCGTCAGGATCATCACTCTTTGCCGCGCAAGCTGTAGAAGAAAAAGCATTATAAAAACTCTCTTCCAACTCTGCCGGCTCTGCTCCCACGCTTGAGGTACAAGCACCGCTATTGAAGTAGATGCTGTTCGACATTTTAACTTCAGCATCCGAACCATTCCCTAAATCGATCCCCGCATCATTATCCCGGAAGGTCGCATTCATAAGGTTGGCATTCACCAAACTATTGGTCAGATCGAGAGCCGCTCCGCCCTCGTTATCGAAAAAGGTACTATTGGCAATTTCAATCCGGCCTTTAGCAATATTAGCTTTCAGAACGCTGCCTGCGCCTGCCACCGTATTCCCGGCAAAGGTGCTGTCGACCATGGCGATTTCGATACTTTCCTCGTTCTGAGAGGTAGTAAACAGAACTCCACCGTTCGTCGCATGATTATCATGCACATAGGTTCGATTGAACGTCAGTAACTTCTTGTTGCCCGCATTACCGCGAACATAGACCACGCCACCGGACTCGTCTGCCTGATTTCCAGCAATCACAACCCTGTCAAAAATTATTGACCCGCCAGTCAGAATTGCCGCACCGGACCCGCTATCACCAGCGCCTTCCGCTCTTCCACCTTCCAACGTCAAATACTGGAAGGAGACTGTCGGGTGCGCGGACTGTGGGTTAATAGGCCGCACTTCGAAAAGTCGATGATCTCCCTTACCTATAATCTGCGTTACGGTGTCCTCGTCATCATCCGGATCATCAAGCACCCCCTTGCCCACAAGTTCCACGCTACTGTCAACAATCAAGGTATCTGCTAACTTGATCTCAATGGCAGGAATAAGAATACGGTCTGTTGAATTAGTGCCATAGGCGCAATCCGGGTTTCCGTCTCCAGAGGCATTCGCTAACGCTTCGCGCAAGGTGCAAATGCCATCGCCCTTGATGGCAGGCGATTGATCCTGGGCTTCAGGGCTTGGATTATCTGTATCCCCCACCACATCCACCACGATATCTTTTGCCAGCACAGGACCAGACAGCATGGTTATCAGCAATATCAGCGCTCGATTGTGGCGGCGCAGCATTCCCACCAAAACCAGCAACAGCAGCAGACCAGCGCCTTGGGCTCCAATGCTCTTTTTCTCCGTCAAGCCACTTGCGGGCTCTGATACCAAATTCGCAATATCATTAAAACCTCGCCCCGTATCGGTGCCACCCACAAAGGCGCTTTCACTCACCTGGTAACGTAGTTGGTCCACGCCATGGAAATTATCGGACGGGGTGTAGCGAATTTTCGGATAAAACCGGTCCACTTCACTGTCATCCACATCACTGGACAACTCTTCGCCATCGGTATCCAGGCGAATAATTTCAATCACGGCACTACCACGACCCGGTGTCGTAATGACGTCCAGACACTCCGGATAAGTCGAAGGATTGTCATAATCAAAACCAGACACTAAACCACAATCCACCCAAGTATCATTTCTGTCATTCTCGAGCACATCAGCGAGAACGGACTGACCACTGATCAAGGCAATTTCATCAGACTGGGCCGTCGCGCGTAGAAATTCCACTGCCCCAACATCACAACGCCCACCGGCCCCTGCACGGGCCTTCCCTCGGTTATCGTTGGTTTCACACAAATCTGTTGTTGCTGTTTCGGGGTTGCCCCGGTCGAGCAAGCTAGGGGCAAAGTCGTCACCTCCAACTCCATCCACACCAACTACGGCCAAAGGCAATGGATTCGGCAAGTAACCAGGATAGGGACCATCCAGCTCTTCCGCTGTCATCGGGTCACAACCGCCCTCCTCCGGGCCTCCTGCTCCCTCTGCATCAACCTCACAAGCGATGCCGCCTTTGCCTAGAAAAATATCTGACTGAGCCGTATTGGGGTTAACTGTCGCCCCCGTATCCATATTGTTAACACAGCCAGGATCATCGGTGATCACATACTCAATACGAGCAGCAGTGGGACGCGTGGTTTCTTCTTCCACAAGAGCGGTACCGTCACAGGCGCCCTCATTACCGACAACAACAGAATGCAGGATATGGGTGGTTGGTCCCTGTTCATCCAGGTCAACGTCAGGGTCAACAGGAATGCCTTCCAGGCTCAAGCCAATACCGTCATTGAAAGCGATAGTCATATTCAGCAATCCGGATGCGTAATTTTCCCTCTCAACCCGGATACCCCCACTGCGATTATTGGCCAAGGTACCGTTTGATAAACCAAACTGTACTTGCGGTTCGTCTTCCTCAACCCCTTCATCATCAAGTTCTGGTACAAAAGCAGCTATGTAAATAGTGGCGCTCTCTGCAGTCCAAGGATCAACCGCGTTTCCGGCCATGTAAAAACCGATGCCAGTAAAACCGCCACGAAAATCATCAGAGGTAGCGATGACAGCACCGTTTTCCCTGGCAACGTTATTCTCAAAGCGTCCTCCCTTCTCAAATGACAAGACGCCTTTCCCAGCCAGGTAAATCGCGCCCCCCTGTTTGGCGCAGCCATTCTGAAGCGTCATATTCTCAGCAATAATCACGGTACCCGAAGAACGTATCAGGCCGCCCTCGTCAACCGCTAGGGAATCCGTACAAACAAGTGGGTCGTCAGCATCGCTGGCAGGCCCCAAACGCATGTTTTTCACGGTAAGCGAGTTGCTTTCTTGAATGTTGAACAGGCTGGCAGGCCCAGCGCTCGGAGCAGGGGCCAGAGCCGGTAAATTATCCAGGTCAGGATCTTCAAAAGCCGCCAACGCCACAGTAAAGCTGACCTCACTTTTCAGCTTTATATCTTCCGAGCAGGGATCATCCGAACAGTCAACCGGCTGCTGAACTGGTTCGTCATCAGGATCATCCGGTTCAATAGTTTCAAACCGGACCTTCAAACCTCCACTAATTGGCAGCTCACCCTCACTAAGAAAGTAGGTTTCACCAGCAACCAATTTGATCGTGTTCGAACCTGTGCCTGCCTCACAGCCATCCACGGCAACTTGATAATTGCTTGCATAGACAGCCTCCCGCACAGAGCAAAGGCCATCTTTCTCAGCAAACCGCACCTCATAAGTCGATTCTTCACCGGCATCATCGACACGCACGACCTCTTCGAATGCCACGTCCGAGGTGGTCTCGATATTGTAAGTCGTTGCATGGGAGGTGGCCGCAAAAATCAAGGCGCAGCCAGCAAGGCACTGCCGTAGCCCAAGGTGGCGCATTCTGTTCTCCTGCAGGCTTTGTGCCTGGCGTTATTGTTCTAATGTGGTTCTTGCGCTTTGTGATACACAAATATCTGCACCGTGTCGCCTGCCGAGCGTGCCACGAGGCGTGTAACCCAATGTTATAAAGCGCAATATATCGCCTATTCAGGTAGCGAACTGTTGTTTATTCGTTAAGCGCCCATTTTTACCACCCCAGCGCATCCTTGACAAAGGGAATCGTGACAGAGCGCTGTTGCGCCAGGGCCAGACGGTCCAGATCGCTCAATAATTCCATCAAGGCGCCAGCGGACCGCTCACTGCGCAAGACGATGTAATGGGCCACTTCCGGTTCCAGTCGCAAGCCCCGCGCCCTGGCTCTTTCCTGTAATAGCGCCTGTAAATCTTCGTCTTCCAGCGACATCAGCCGGTAGACCGGGCCCGCCGCCAAACGGGTAGCGAGATCAGGCAGCATCAAGCCCATTGCCCCCGGCGACGCATTGGCGGTGACCAGCAATCGTCCACCCAACGACATCAGCCGGTTATAAAGGTGGAACAGGGCTTCTTCCCAGGCAGGCAGGCCGGCAAACAACTGACAATCATCAATGGCCAGCAGCCCGAACTGTTCCATGGATTCCAGCACTTCCGGAACCAGTGGAATGATTTCGCTGGCAGGCAGTAGACAAGCATCCAGACCATTGTGCTGGGCCAGTCGCACTGCACCCTCCAGCAAATGACTTTTGCCCTGCCCGTTACCTGCCCAGAAAAACGCCTGCCGGTCGACACCTTCCACCGCCTCACGAAGCCCGGCAATGGCAGCGCCATTGGGACCCGCGTGGAAATTATCCAGGGCATTGCCCTCGCGAAGCTGCAGGGCCAGGGGAAGTTGCGCACTCATGGAATCAACGCCAGCAGTAATGCCATTGGGGCCCGGCCACCGCCGGATCCGGGCAGGCGCGCAACTGGGGAGACAGCTCCAGCAGGTTGCGCAACTGCTCGTCGCTGGCACTGAAATCCAGCCCAAAGGTCAGCGTAGTACCGGAGGCCTGTACCAGTGAGGCTCGACGCATCCCGCTCAGGCCCGCCAGAAATTGTTGTAACGTAAACCAGTCCTGCAGCTGGTCGACCTGATCCACCACCAGCAGGGTGCGCAAATCGCTTACTGCGCCTTTCACCGCATAGCGGGCGGCCAGCTGGTCGGTGACACGGTCGATCAACGCAGTCACGGCCTCCCCGTCGTTCGCCGTTTTCTCCCGGCCGTCTTCCAGAGTGCTTTTGTCTTTCAGGACTCGCCAGCTCACCGTGGCCGGCTCACCCTGATACAGCACAGCAGCAGCAATCAGCTCATGGGGGTAGCGGCTGGAGGCGTCACGCAATTGCTGATCGAAACGGCCACGGATGTCTGCCACGTTCAAACGCCCCTGATCCTCGCTATCCCACTTCGGGATGACGAGGGTCAGGCCACGTCGCTGGGCTTGCGCAACCAACTGCGCATAAAGCGGGTGACCGTCCACCACCATCTCGCCGCGGCCTGCGCCCTGCTCCACCAGCCAAAGCAGCACCCTGGGCCGAGGCATCCCCCACACCGATGCGCCCTGCTCCGCCATGAAGGCCATCAGGCCATTCACGTCATAACGGGCCTGCAAGGCACTGCTGCCATCATCCAGCGTGTTGTAATCGTAGCGGGTCACCCAGCGATCCAGCCGTGAAGCGGCTTCACTAGCCACCGCCTCATTGAGTACATCCCGCTGCCCGCTCAGACGCACCAGCATCTGCTCCAGGCCCTCAGCCAACGCGTCCTGCCGCTGCTCGTCGCCACGGCCATCCACCGGCACCTGCACTGTATCCAGCGATTCTGCCTGGGCCAGCAGGCTCCATCCCAACAACACGGCCAACAATCCAATAAAACGCATGGGCGCTCATTCCAACCGAAAATTCAAGCGCGCTATTATCACCTATTCACCTCAGCCACGCGAACCCGTTTCCGGCAAATTACAGGGCAAATCCCTGAGCGAAGCGACCTTATCTGTCGGACGAAACCCGCTTTCCCTGAGTTTAACGCCCCAAGGCGTCACGCAGAGGTTCCCCAGCAGGCAGGCCCGTTGCTAGAATACGCGCCTTCACCAACCCGGAGCCCCCCATGACCGAACAGAAACGGCCACTGACGTACCGTGACGCAGGTGTCGATATCGACGCCGGTAACGAGCTGGTTAAACGCATCGCCCCAGTTGCCAAGCGGACCCGTCGCCCGGAAGTGCTGGGCGGTCTCGGCGGTTTCGGCGCCCTCTGCGAGTTGCCCACCAAGTACAAGAACCCGGTTTTGGTGGCAGGTACTGACGGTGTGGGTACCAAGCTGCGGCTGGCCATCGACCACAACCGCCATGAGAAAGTGGGCGTCGATCTGGTCGCCATGTGCGTTAACGACCTGATCGTGGGCGGGGCCGAACCGCTGTTCTTCCTGGATTACTACGCCACCGGCAAGCTGGACGTGGAGATTGCCACCAGCGTGGTCACCGGTATTGGCGAAGGCTGCGAACTGGCCGGTTGCGCCCTGATCGGCGGTGAAACCGCAGAAATGCCCGGCATGTATGAAGGCGAAGACTACGACCTGGCGGGTTTCTGCGTCGGCGTGGTGGAAAAAGACGGCGTACTGGATGGCAGCAAGGTCGAAGCCGGCGACAAGCTGATCGCTCTGGGCGCCTCCGGCCCCCACTCCAACGGCTACTCCCTGATTCGCCGTATCATGGCCCAGGCAGACACTGACATCGATCTGGACGGCAAGCCGTTGATCGAGCACCTGCTGGAACCCACCCGCATTTACGTGAAATCCCTGCTCAAGTTGATTGAACAGGTGCCTGTCCACGCCATGGCACACATCACTGGCGGTGGCCTGCCAGAAAACCTGCCGCGGGTGCTGCCGGACAACGTCCGTGCCGTGATCGACACCAAAAGCTGGGAATTCCCGGCCGTATTCCAGTGGTTGCAGCAGGAAGGCCAGGTACCCGCCTTTGAGATGTACCGCACCTTCAACTGCGGCGTGGGCATGGTCATCGCTGTCCCCGCCAGCCACGTGGACGACGCC
>NZ_LWEZ01000001.1:0-7359 GCF_001634945.1 Alcanivorax sp. HI0044 | reverse complement strand
GAGATAAACCCTGGGCACATGGCGGTCGCCTTCCACCCAGCTTTTATCGGTGTAGTGAAGCTGCTCGAACAACTCGAGTACCGCGCGATAATCATCAATGATCACCACACTGACCCTGCTCTCGCCTCCGGTAGCCTCGGCGTAATCCGACGCCAATGCGGAACAGCTCCAGAACATCAGTAACGTAGCGAGTATGATTCTTGTCATCACCCTTCCCTCTTGCCCGTTCTGCGTGCCGTTTATTAATAGCAAACCACGCCAGGCTCCCTGGTCCGTCGCACGAGCATGAAGATCTGTCATGATTCCTTTCACCAATCCCTTTATCATGGCCGACTTTAACCATGATGTATTCTCCGGAGGACCTGTGAGCGCGGACCTGAGCCAACATACGCCAATGATGCATGGGTGTGTTTAGGCTGCATTTAAAGGAGCCGCCCAATCCTACTTTAACTTTCTACACCAGACCCTACACCAGAGTGGTGGATTGTGGCGGACGAAGGTGGGCTAATCTGGACTCAAGTAAGGCTCACCGCACACAGCGACAGATGCCGTGATAGTAGGAAGTAGAATCCAGCGAAACCTGGGTATAAAGAGCGCGGGTCATGGGCATCTCCGATTATTAGAAAGCATTCTATTAAAAAAGCTCAACACCCCATCTCCTAACAACCATTGCCACTAAGAAAAAGCTGATTACCGTCACGCCTACCGACAGCAACATCGCAACACCAAACCCCCACCGCTCCAGCATCACGGGGAATAAAGCAAACATGGGCAGGGTGGGCAGGACATACCAGAAGGTATACCAAGCATGATTTGCGATCTTATAAGAAGGCTGCCCGTCCAGATAAAGCCAGAACAGTACCATCAAGGTCACGGCAGGCAGGGACGCGATCAGCGCCCCGAGCCTGTCACTGTGTTTTGCGACCTCAGAGACGGCAACGATAACTGCTGCTGAGACGAGATATTTGATTATTAACATCGGCATCACCGCTTCCTCCTGGCTGCCCTAACGTTGTTATTCGATGCCCTTGAACTCGCCGGTGAAGTTGGCGTCGTAAACGCTACCGGTTTCTGACATCAGGATATAAAGGGTTCGGCCCTCCTCCTCATGCTCCAGGGCCACGACGTAATAGCCCGGACCGGAATTGCTGATGCCGACCTTCTCTTCAGGAAGCGCTTTCCAGCTCTCATCCAGCTTTCCAAAGCCCATGCCCCGATCTTCCTCGGTCAGCTTCACCGCTACGTATTTTGCGATCCCCACAACCTGCTGCTCTGAGATGGGGTCGTGACCACCGCCGTGGGAGAACGCCTGGCCAGATACGGCCAGCGTAGCCACCACCATCAATACCTTGATCAACTTCATCTTATTGTCCTGTTATCGGTTAATGTACGTGAGCCTCACCACTGCCATGACGATGGGGTTGGGCATCGGCTTGTTCTTCAGCTTCTTCAATTACGCGCTCGTTGCTGCCTTGTACATCCTGTTTTTCCATCTTCATATCGAAGCGCTTCTGATAGTCCTTCAACGGAGAACGCGCGGCATCCATATCTTCATGGGTATGGCTGTGGTCATCCTTGTTGAGCGGAAATTCATCCGGGCTGGCGGAATGCAGATAACCATGCAGCTGCATCAACAGCAGCAGCACACCCAGCATCATCAACAGCCAGTTGGTGGCACGGCTGAAGCGTTTGAACGACTCGGTACGACGCCAGCCGGACAACAGGAACAACATCACCGCCAGGGCCGCAATCTGCCCGGCCTCTACACCAAGATTAAAAGCCAGGATGCGCAACACCAGGCCATCTTCTGCCAATGGCAGCTGCTGCAAACGGGTGGAAAGTCCAAAACCATGAATCAACCCGAAGGCAAATACCATCCAAGTCAGGTTGGGTGACTTCATCTGCAAATAGCGTTTAAACCCACCCAGGTTGTCGAACGCCTTGTAGCAGACTGTCAGGGCAATGACCGCATCCACCAGATAGTAATTGGCACGGATACCATACAAGGTGGCAAACACCAAAGTAATGGAATGCCCGATGGTAAACGCCGTAATGAACCGCACGATGTCATTGAAGCGGGTCAGGAAGAACACCACTCCAAACAGGAACAGCAGATGGTCGTAACCTGTCACCATGTGAACAGCGCCAAGCTCAATGTATTCCATAAACCCAGCGTTCAAGGCTCTTGCCTGATCTTCAGCTGACATGCCATGAGCCATGGCCACGCCACTCGCCAGCAAGCCAAGCAATCCAACGCAGAATCTGATTTTCACGCGTTTTTCTCCATTATGATTGGTTAAGAATATGAGCGCTCTTGCCATTCACCAAACGGTACAAGGCAGGGAGCACGAATAATGTGAGCACGGTGGAAGAAAGGATGCCCCCAATGACTACCGTGGCCAGTGGACGCTGAACTTCCGAACCGATACCCGTGTTAAGCGCCATCGGCACAAATCCCAACGAGGCAACCAGCGCGGTGGTAATGATGGGGCGAAGCCTTGTTACCGCACCTTCAATAATGGCCTCATCCAGGGCCACACCATCCCGCATCAACTCACGGATAAAGGACACCATGACCAGGCCATTCAGAATGGCAATGCCGGAGAGAGCGATAAAACCCACCGCTGCAGAAATGGAGAACGGAATATCCCGCAGCACCAGCAATAGCACTCCACCGGTCAGTGCCAGAGGCACACCGGTGAAAATCACCAGCGCATCTTTGAACGAACCGAGCGCGAAATAGAGCAACGCCACGATCATCACCAGCGTTAATGGCACCACCAACGTCAGTCGCTGGCTCGCAGACTGCAACTTCTCGTAGGTGCCCCCGTATTCCACCCAGTAGCCCGAGGGCACAGCGACGTCATCATTGATGGCTGTACGGACGTCTTCCACAAACGAGCCCAGATCACGGCCACGCACGTTGGCGGTAACCACCACCCGGCGCTTGCCGTTTTCCCGGTTGACCTGATTGAAACCATCCACCAGCTCAATGCTCGCCAGTTCCCGTAACGGCACAGCCCCGGCGCCCGGCACCTGTACCGGCAGATACCCCAACGCTTCCATGTCGGTACGCTGCTTTTCGGCCAGACGCACCACGATGTCGGCACGACGATCCCCTTCGTAGAAACGACCGGCCACCTCACCGCCCAAGGCGATGGCCAGCTGAGACTGCAGTTCGGCCTTGTCCAGTCCGTATCCGGCCAGAACGGAATCGCGAGGAGTAATGGTCAATACCGGCAGGCCGGTAACTTGCTCCATCTGGATATCCGCCGCCCCTTCGACCCCGGACACCACGCCTTCAATTTGCTTGCCCAGTGCTTCCAGCTGTGCAAAATCATCACCAAACACCTTGATGGCGAGCTCCGCCCTTACCCCGGCCAGGAGCTCATTGAAGCGCATCTGTATCGGCTGCAGAAATTCGTAGCGGCTACCCGGCACGGTATCAACGATGGCCGACAGTTCTTCCACCACCTGCGCCTTGGGCTTGCCGGGGTCCGGCCACTGATCGCGGGGCTTTAGGATAATAAAGTTGTCCGCCACGCTGGGAGGGACCGCATCGGTGGCCACGTCCGCCGTACCGATCTTGGCAAACACTCGTTCCACTTCCGGCAGCTGACGAATTTTTTCTTCCAGGGTTTCCTGCATGGCGACGGCCTGACCGAGCGAGGTTCCCGGAATCCGCAGGGCATGCATGGCAATATCCCCTTCATCCAAGTTGGGCACGAACTCGCTGCCTAGGCGGGTAGCCAGCACCACCGAGCTCAACACGGACAAGGCGGCCAGTGCCACCACCAGGGCGCGCATTGCCACGGCCTTGCGCACCAGACGCTGGTAACCATTACGCAGCGCGCTCATGGCGCGATGTTCTTTCTCTTCCACCGCATCCCGGAACAACAGGGCGACACAGGCAGGAACAAATGTCACCGACAGCAACATCGCGCTTGCCAGTGCAATCACAACGGTCATGGCCATGGGGTGGAACATCTTCCCTTCAACACCGGTCAGCGAGAAGATGGGCAGGTACACCGCCGTAATGATGAACACGCCAAATAAGGCAGGACGGATCACTTCCCGTGTCGCGGTAAAGACAATATCTAGCCGCTCACGCTGTCCCAGTGTCTGGCCCGGCACCTTCGCCTGGCTGAGACGCCGCAAACAGTTCTCCACGATGATAATGGCGCCATCCACCAGCAGACCAAAGTCCAGCGCACCGAGGCTCATCAGGTTAGCACTGACCCGGGTTTGCACCATGCCAGTGATGGTCATCAGCATGGCGATGGGAATTACTGCCGCCGTCAACAGGGCCGCTCTGGCATTGCCCAGCAACAGGAACAGGATCACGATCACCAGCAGCGCCCCTTCCAGCAGATTCTTCTGAACCGTCTGCAGGGTCTTGTCGACCAGCCCGGTGCGGTCATACACCGCTGTTGCAGTAATCCCTTCCGGCAGGCCCGCCTTGATTTCCTCCAGCTTCTCGCCCACCGCGCTGGCGACGGTACGGCTGTTCTCACCCACCAGCATGAACACGGTGCTCATCACCACTTCACGACCATTCTGGGTAGCCGCCCCGGTGCGCAACTCCAGCCCTTCTTCCACGCTGGCCACATCTTTCAGCCGCAAGCGTGCGCCGCCTTCGGTGTTCAGCGGGGTATTTGCCAGTGCCTCCACTGAAGTCACCTGACCAGGCACACGCATCAACCATTGCGCACCGTTCTGCTCAACGAAGCCGACACCCCGATTCTGGTTATTGGCCTCGACCGCAGCAACCACCTGTTGTTGGGTAACTCCCGCCGCCAACAAACGGGTCGAGTCAATGGCGATCAGAATCTCGCGCTGGTAGCCGCCAATAGGATTGACCTCCACCACGCCGGGCACGCGCAACAGCTGCGGCCGAATGATCCAGTCATGTACGGAACGCAGGTCTATGGGGGTAATTGGTTTTCCATCCTCATCCACCGCGCCAGGTTCGGCATCCACGGTGAACATGAAGATTTCGCCCAGGCCTGTGGCAATCGGGCCCATCTCGGGCTGGAGGCCGCCAGGCAAATCCGAGCGTGCGGCAGAAAGACGTTCGCTCACCAGTTGGCGGGCGAAATAGATGTCGGTGTCATCACCAAAAATAGCGGTTACCTGGGACAGCCCGTAGCGCGAAACCGAGCGCGTGTACTCCAGCCCGGGCAGACCCGCCAACGTGGTTTCTATCGGGTAGGTCACCCGCTGCTCCACTTCAAGCGGCGTATACCCCGGCGCTTCGGTATTGATCATCACCTGTACGTTGGTGATATCCGGCACGGCATCAATTGGCAACCGGTTGAAATTCCATAGCCCCAGCAGTGATAACAAAGCCACGCCCACCAGTACCAGCCGGCGGCGCTCAATGGCGTGTTTAATAATGACTTCAAGCATAGTGACAGGCCTTTAGTGATCGTGGGAAGCGCCGGACTTTTCAACATCCGCCTTGAGCAGGTAGCTGTTACCACTGACATACTCGGTACCTGGTTTTAGGCCTCCCAGTACCTCGACCCAGTCTTCATCTTCACGGCCCAGTTCCAGCATGCGCACTTCGTACTGCTCGGCCACCTTGGCGAACACCACAGTAAAATCACGGAACCCCTGAAGCCCGGTTTTCTTCACGGCCAGCTCGACAGAATGTTGCGCCACTTCAATCTGGCCAGTGACAAACTGGCCCGGCAGCCAGTTCTCCGGCAGCGACGCCAGCGAGGCGCGCACAGTCTGTGCCTGACCGGCAGCCACCTGCGGCGCCAGGAACGTCACCCTCCCCGTGACCGTAGCGGAGCCGTCGGCCAGCGCCAGCTGCACATCAGCACCTGGCTTGACCCGTGCCCGATCCATAGCAAACACCGACAGTTCAGCCTCTGTTTTTGATACATCAATAATGCTGGCCAGCGTTCTGTCCCCGGTGGGCTCGCCAGCACCACCGTCAAGCGAGGCAATCACGCCAGACATGGGCGACCGCAACGCATATGTGCGCAGGCTTTCGTTGCTCTCAATGGTGAACAACACATCGCCACGGGCTACCGTGTCGCCCAGCGCCTTGTGTACACGCACGATTTCACCGTCAAAGCGGGCACGCACTGCGCGCTGTCCAGCAGGAGGTAGGACCAGAGAGCCGTAGGCCGTCACGGTTTCATGCAGGGTCGCAGGGCCTGCTACTTCAGTCACCACCCCCATGGCATCGGCCACCGCCTGCTCAATGGCGGTACGTCCTTCGAAACTGTCGTACTGCCATTGGTACTGCTGACCCTGGTGCTCGGCTGATACCGAAACCACAAAGGAGTGAGGCTCATAGATCTCCATGTCGCCACGCAGAAAGTCCGCTTGCGGGGCAAAACCGATCTCGTCGCGCACATTGCCGAGCCGCGTCAGCACCACCTGCAAATTCACTTCCCTTGGATCGACCGGTTCACCGTCATCGCTAATCCAGGCTCGATACTCCGGCGGCACCCCGGTTTCAAAAATGGCCAGCTCCACAGAAAAGTCACCGTCGCGCAGCACCAGTCCGCGATGCGGCCCCTTCTCCGGCTCCGCTTCCTGCTCTTCTGCGGCTCCCGCTGCCAGTGTCACCAGCGGAAAAACCAACAACATCCATACCGTCACCAGCAAGCCGATGGGTTTACGAAAAACATTCATTACTTCTGCTCCTTACTTTGCGCAGAGACACTTTTTACATATAGAGCCAAGCCGGTGAGGCGCTCAATTTCGGTAAGGCTCACGTGGGAGGCCAACTGCGTGTTGATCAATGCCAGCCGAGCATCAAGCAGCTCCTGCTTGACGGAGATCCACTCCAGATAACTGAAGCGACCCAGCGAAAATGCCTCATTGGCTGCGCTAACGGCTTGCCGCAAACGCGGGATCATTTCTTCACGCAATGCAGCAGCCTGATGGCGGCTATGCTGCAGCGCCTGGTAGAGCTCAAACAAGCGGGCCTGCAGACGGCTTTCCTCGGAAATCGCCATAGCTTCATTCAGCGATTTTTCTGCCGCCAACTCGCTGATCCGTGCCTGATTACGGCGCTGATTACCCAGTGGAATCGCGATGCCAGCCACCACACCAAAATCATCCGTGGCTTCATAGCGCCGCACGCCCGCAGAAAAACGCCAGCGAGACAGGGCATCCGCTTTGGCCATGGCCATCTCTGACTCATTTACCCGTGCCTGGGTGAGGAATCGAGTCACCCGTGGGCTCTGTTGCAGTTGCTTCTCAAGGTCTTCCAAAGACACCAGCTGCTGACTGGTTTGCAGCTCGCCCAACAGAGCAAAGCCGACGTCATTGGCTGCCCCCCACTGGGCCGCCAGGTGCTGCCGAGCCACAAGCAGCTCATGATCCAGATCTTCC